>NZ_LOYJ01000075.1:0-79818 GCF_001526245.1 Burkholderia sp. MSMB1498 | reverse complement strand
TCGAGCTGATACGACGGCTCCTGCGACAGGTTCTCGTGGACCACGAAGCTCAGTGCAACCGAATCCGGGTCCAACAGGGGACTACGCAGTTCGATCAGACGCATGACGGTTCTCCCGTCGTGCCGGCGTTCGCCGATGTCGTTTCGTCAGGCCCATGCGCGCCGACCGGATGCGCGCCGCTCGCCTGCACGCTTGCATCCACGTTCGCGTCGGCGTGCGAGCCGCCTATCGCTTCATGCGCTTCATCCACTTCATGCGCGCCGTGCGCGTCATGTGCTTCGTGCGCCTCCACGGCAGCGGCCGCCGCGGCTTCGAGCGCCGCCGCTTCCGCCTGCTCGCCGAGCGCCGCGGCATCGGTGCCGCTCAGCTCCCACGCATCCTCGTCGAACACGAGCGCCAGCTTCTCATGCGCGGACAGCCGCACCGTCTTCAGCGCGCGCCCCTCCGCCCGCGCGGCGAGCACGCCGCGCGCGACGGCCGGCATCACGTGCTGGCGCAGCAGGTCGCGCACCGCGCGGCCGTTCGCCGGATGCTGCGACACCGCATGCGCGACCCACGACGCGACGCCTTCGTCCGCGCGCCACTGCAAATCGTTCTCCGCGAGGCGTTCGCCGAGTTCGTCGAGCGCCTGCGTCGCGATGCCGGTGAGCGCTTCGACATCGAGCGGCCGGAACGCGACGAGCTGAATCCGCGCGAGCAGCGCGGGCGAGAAGCGCCCTTGCAGCCGCTCGCCGACGAGCTTGTCGAGCTTCGCCTGCGAGATCTGCGGATCGGCCTTGCACGCCGCTTCGATCTCGACGTCGCCGAGATTGCTCGTCAACAGGATCAGGCAGTTGCGGAAGCTGATCCTGCGGCCTTCGCCGTCCTCCATCCAACCCTGATCGAAGACTTGATAGAACACCTCATGAATGTCCGGATGCGCGCGATCGAATTCGTCGAGCAGCAGCACGCTGTACGGCTTCTTGCGTACCGCCTCGGTCAAGCGCCCGCCCTTGCCGTAGCCGACGTATCCGGGCGGCGCGCCCTTGAGCGTCGACACCGTGTGCGCTTCCTGGAACTCGTTCATGTTGAACTGGAGCAGGTTGCGCTCGCCGCCGAACAGCAGCTCGGCGAGCTTCGCCGCGGCCTGGCTCTTGCCGGTGCCGGTCGGGCCGGCGAGCAGCATCACGCCGAGCGGCCGGCGCGGATCGTTGAGCCCCGAATGCGACACCTGCAACGCCTGTGCGATCGAGCGCATCGCGCCCGTCTGCCCGTGGATGCCTGCATTCAGCGCGCCCTCGAGCTCGACGACGCGCTGCGCATCGTCCTGCGCGAGTTGCGCGACGGGCACGCCCGTCCACTCGGCGAGCACCTCCGACACGACGTGCTCGTCGACCCACGGACGCACCCAGCGATTCGCGCCGATGCGCGCGGCGAACGAATCGCCGTCGCTGTCGGCAGGCGTATTCGTTTCGTCGTTCAGACGCGCGAGCCACGTGCGCACCTCGTCGCGCTGCGCGTCGACGACCGTCCCGAGCGTCGCCGCCTGCTGCACGAGGCTCGCCTGGCGGCCTTCGAGTTCACCCTCGTCGCCCGGCGTGCGCACGCCCATCCGGCGATCGCTCGCGCGCCAATCGAGCGTCTGGCCGATCGCGAACGCCTGGTGCTGCAAGCGCTCGAGCTCGGCGGGCGCGCAGTTCTGGCTCATCGCGACGCGCGCGCATGCGGTGTCGAGCAAGCTGATCGCCTTGTCCGGCAACTGCCGCGCGGGCAGATAGCGGCGCGACAGCTCGACCGCGCCGCGCAGCGCCGAATCGACGATGCGCACGCCGTGGTGCGCGGCGAAGCGCGGCGCGATCGTGCGCAGCATGTCGACTGCCGCGTCATCGCTCGGCTCGTCGACGGGAACCGCCTGGAAGCGCCGCACGAGCGCCGCGTCCGGTTCGATGTACTGCTTGTATTCGGACCACGTCGTCGCGGCGACCATCCGAAGCTGACCGCGCGCGAGCATCGGCTTGATCAGGTTCGCCGCATCGCCCGTGCCGGCTGCGCCGCCCGCGCCGATCAGCGTGTGCGTCTCGTCGCAGAACAGGATGATCGGATCAGGCGATGCGATCACCGCGTCGATCAGCGATTTCAGCCGCTGCTCGAACTCGCCGCGCACGCCGGCGCCCGCCTGCATCCGCGCGAGATCGAGCGCCCATACTTGCGCGCCGAGCAGGCCCGGCGGCACCGCGCCCGCTTGGATCTTCTGCGCGAGCGCCTCGACGACGGCCGTCTTGCCCACGCCCGCCTCGCCGACGAGAATCGGATTGTTCTGGCGACGGCGCGACAGGATGTCGATCACCGTGCGCAATTCGTCGTCACGGCCGACGACGGGATCGAGCTCGCCGCGCGCGGCCTGCTCGGTCACGCACGTCGCCCACTTCGCGAGCGCGTCGCTCGTGCCGTCGGCGGCGGCTTCGCCCGCGTGCTCGCCGAGCGCGCCGCCGTCGATCGCGGCGGGCGCTTCGTTGCTTTCCGGCCAGCCGGCCGCGAGCGATTCGTAGCGCTTCACCACTTCATCTAGCGCGACCGACGTGATGCCGCTCGGCACGCGCTGCTGCAGCCAGCGGCGCGTCAGATCCTCGTCGAGCCACGCGAGCAGCAGGTGGCCGGAGCGCACCTTGCCCGCGCGCGCCGCGATCTGGCTCCAGATGACGGCCGGCCCGACGCTGCGCTCGAGCGAGCTCGAGATGTCGCGCAGCGAGTCGCCGCTCACGTCGAAGCCGTCGAGCGCCTTCTCCATCCGGCGCTTCGCTTCGCCGACGTCGCTGCCGAACTGCTCCAACAGGCGCGCGAGATCGCTCTGCTCGCGCTGCAGCAGGCACAGCGCCCAGTGATCGAGGTCGATGAAGGCGTGCCGACGCGATCGGCCTAGCGCCGTCGCATCGACGAGGGCCGCATAGGTCGTGCGGCCGAGACAGTTGAATATGCGTTCGCGATTCACGTCTAGTCCCGAAAAGATTCAAAGACAGTCAGGGTGCGCAGCGCCCGATTCGGCCTTGACCACGCGTCGACGCCGACGCGCATGCACCCAACCCTTCCTGCAAGTTCAGGGCGCGTCCACACCTGAACCTTGATGACGGGGTAAATTCGTCCGTCGACGAAATCCGTCACGACCGCGGACACCGCCATGACGGCGGCCGCGCGGCGTTGCCACCGGTAAAACTCGTCGGCCTCGATCGGCCCGATCACGATCTCGATCGAGTGCTGCACGTCCCAGATCCGCGCGCCGAGCCGCCATCCGCCGAGCCGCCGTGCGTGACTCGCCGCGGCCGGCACCGGCACCCAGCGGCCGTGGCGCGGCACCACCTGCAGCGCAACGCCGAAGTACGAGCGCAACATCCGTTGCAGATCGGCGAGCGAGCGGCGCGGCGCGCAGTAGATGCCCGGAAACGCGCGCCGGCACGCGAGCGCATGACGCTCGAGCAGATCGGCGTCGTCCTGCGTCGCGCGGCGCGCATCGGCGAGCGCCGTCACGCGCTCGACGAACGGATTGCGCGCGCGCTCGTAGCCGAGCACCGGATGCATCGACGACCACGCCGAGTAGTGCAACCACGCGAGGTCGCCGCACGCGACGTTGACGAAGCGCTCGAACGCGGCGTTGCGCTCGAAGCGCTTTTCCTGCATCGCATGCTCGGTCACGTGCAGCGGCAGCGGCCCGTACGGCGCGAACAGTCCGAAGTGACGCTGAACCACCGTGACCTCCGGGTGATCGTCGTCCTCGATGAAGCGCGGCAGCGTCACGTGCACGCGCTCCACTTCGGTGCTCGCGAAATGCATCTCCGCCGGCTGCTCGATGCGCAGCCACTTCGGCAACCGCCGCTTGCGCGCCGAGCGCTTGTCGTGCTTGCGCTGCAACGCTTCGACCCGCCGCATCAACTCGAAGAAGGTGCGGCGCGGCGTCAGCGCTTTCGTTACATGTTCGAGCGACGTCATGCGAGCCTCCCGTCGCGCGACGCCACGTTCGTGTGCGTGCTCGCCGCATCGCCGTCGAGGCGCACGGCGATCTCGATGCCGTCGTTGAGCGTCGCGGCTTCGGCAAGCGCCTGCGCGAGCAGACGCCCGAACAGCCAGCCGCCGCGATCCGCGTGCAGCGATTCGGCGATGTCGATCTCGACCTGCGTCGCGCGCACGAGCGCGGTCGGCGTCGAGCGGCCCGCCGCGACGAAGCGCGAGCGCAGCATGACCGAGCGCAAACTCTCGAGCCGCTGGCGGTCGAGTGCGTCGTCCTTGTCGATCGCGAGCAGCAATTGCTCGACGATGCGCGCCGTCACGTCCTGCTGTTGCGACGCGCGCAGCGCGAGCGGATTGCGGCCCACGTGCGACACGGCCTCCCAGCACGCGTCGACGCTCGGCTTGCCGCGCGGCGCACTCGCCCGCCACAGACACTCGATGCGCTTCACCGCCGTCGGATCGAGCAGTTGCAGTTCGGCGTCGAGCAGCGCGGTCGGTCGCCAGTCGCGATCGGCAACGAGCGCGCGGCCCGTGATCGTCGCGACATCGTCCGGATCGAGCGTGTCGTCGACCATCGAGACCGCGACCAGATCGTGGCTTGCGAGCGGATCGAACCGATCACGCCGCACGCCGTCGACGAGCAACGCATCCTCGCGCCGCATGCCGTAGCGAATCGAGCCGTCCTGCCCTTCGTAGCCCGCCGTCTCGAGCACCGAGCGCGCGCGATGCGCGCGACCATTGGTCTCGCACACGAACACCTCGGTCAGCGCCCACAGGTGATGAGCGGCGGGCCGCATCCGGTCGACCGGAATCCACTGCTCCGGCTGATTCGCGTCGTACGGCACCGGATCGAAACGTTTGGAATACAGATTGATCGCCGGCGTCGCGAAGAGGCGAAACTGGCTCGCGTCCACGTCGCCGATCAAATCGCCCGGCGCGTCGCGCAATGCGAAGAACAGATCGAACTCGCGCGCCGACGGCGCTTTCTCCGCAATCGCCGCGAGCGCATCGACGTAGACGCCGAGCAGGCGCGTCGGCTGCGCGAAGTATTCGCGCAACAGCCGCAGCCCCGGCAAGCCGCCGAAGTCTTCCGGCAACAGCGCCTCCGCATCGTCTACGCCGGACAAGCGAATGCCCGACATCGGCAGCGTCAGCACCTCGTCGCCGCGATTCGTCGACACGAGCGCGAACCACGCGGTCGTGTCGGCAAGCAGCGCGCGATGCAGCGCGTACGCGCGCGGCAGGTCGCCCGCAAGGCTCAGATGCAACGGCGCGAATCCCTTGTCCTCACGCGACAGCTCCGCGACCGACGCGCCGCCCTCCACTTCGAACCTGAAGCGCAGCACCGCATGCGACGACGCGAGCCGCTGCGCGAGCAGCGACGGCAGCCCGGTGATGCTGCGGCTGCACTCGACCGACGCGAGGCGCAGCGGCAACAGCGTGACGTCGCGCGCGGTCGAGAACATCACGGGCAGCTTGCGGCCCGGCAAATGAGCGGCGATGAGCGAGCCGCGCGGCAGCGTGTTGCCTCGAAACGCGTCGGGCGAGCCGAGATCCGGATGGAACGCGAACGTCGAGATCGCAGGCGTGGCCGCCGTGTAGAGCGGGCAAATGCGCCCGAGCGCCTGTTGCGCGAACTCCGCGCATTCGCGGTCGAGCCGCTTCTGCACGCGCGCCGACAGATACGCGACGCCCTCGAGCAGCCGCTCGACGAACGGATCGGTGACCGCATCCGGATGCAGCCCGAGCGCCGACGCGACCTGCGGATGCTCTTTCGAAAAGCGCGCACCCGCATCGCGCAGCTGGCGCAATTCGTCGTTGTAGTGGTCGAGAAAATTCATCGCCGTTCGTCGCTCACCGGTCATCCGCTAGGCTGAAATACCCGCTCAGGTAATCGAGCGCGAGGCTCGCCCTGAGCTCGGCTCCGTCTTCGCGCGCCTTCATCGACACGTCGAAGTAGATCGTCTGCGGCAAGCGCCTGTGGCTCTCGGTCCGAGGCTTGACCGTCGTGCTGGCGGAATCGACGCGCGGCTCGAAGCGACGAATCACCTCGCAGATGTGCGCGGCCGCATGCGCGGGATTGATCTTCGTCGCGCCGGCCGCCTGCATCGGCGGACAGCCGAAGTTCAGCACCGAATGCGCTGCCGGACTGTCGTCGGCGATGCGCATGCGCGCGCCGCGAATCGCATAATTCATCAGGTCGACCAAATGATCCGCGACGACCTCTTGAAGCGAATGACGACGAATCCGTCTGGACAGCTTGTTGTAGAGTTGAAGATCGCTCACGTGCATGTTCCCGAGTGTTGTGGCGCGAGGCCACAACACTGCCCAAGGTTAGCCTGGAAACTAGAACCTTCCGACGGGTTAGATCGGGGCGTTCTGCTTGAGGTCGTATCCGGCCTTGATCACTGCGCCCATCGTGCCGTCGTTACGCTGCTCGCGATACTCGAACTCGATCTGGGCGAAGTTGATCCGGATCTGGTCGGTCGGCAGCACGCCGTCGACTTCGCCGCTCGCGTGGCCGAGCTGCGAAATCGGCATGTTGCCGAGCGTGCGGAACGACGACACGAGGCCGCTCGCGAACGAGATCGTCAGGAACTCCTGCTGGCCCTTGCCCGACTTGCGGCAGATCAGCTTCGCGTTCTGGATGTGCTCACCCGTCGCACACATCAGGAACAGCTTCGGCGACGCCTTGTTCGACACCATGCGGAACTCGAAGTCCTTCATCTCGACCTTACCCGCGCCGCCGCCGCTGCCGAAGCCCCAACGGCCCGAGTTCTCTTCCGCCCACTGCCAGCTCTGAATCTGGATCAGACCGGGATATTGCTGATCGGTCGACTCGCCCTCGACGCCATCGATCTGCAAGAAGTAATCAACCAACGCATTTGCCATGCTATGAACTCCTAATTAGTTATAACAAGACCATATCGAAAAGACCGCTGTTGAATCCGCTGCGAGACGCATCGACTCCGCCCCGCAACGCCTCGAACACCTCCTTCTTTAAGCGAAACCGCAACCGGCCCGGTAGTCGCGGCTCAGGTCGTCACCTCGTGCTTGGTCGACGGAAGTTTCGAAACCAGCCGGAGAGAAACGGTCAAACCCTCCAGTTGGAAATGGGGGCGCAGGAAAAACTGCGCGCGATAGTAGCCGGGGTTTTCCGGAATCTCGTCGACGACCACTTCCGCCGCCGACAGCGGACGCTGCGATTTCGTGACCTCGCTCGAGATGCTCGGATCGCCGTCCACATAGTTCATCAGCCAGTCGTTCAGCCAGCGCTGCGTATCCTCGGCCGACTTGAACGAACCGATCTTGTCGCGAACGATGCACTTCAGGTAGTGCGCGAAACGGCACGTCGCGAAGATGTACGGCAGGCGCGACGACAGGTTCGAGTTCGCGGTCGCGTCGTCGTCCTCGTAGATCGCCGGACGATGGACGGTCTTCGCACCGATGAACGCCGCGGTATCCGAATTCTTCCGGTACACGAGCGGCATCAGGCCCGATTCGGACAGCTCGTGCTCGCGCCGGTCCGAGATCGCGATTTCGGTCGGGCAGTGCAGGTCGACTTCGCGATCCTGCGAAGGCAGCACGAACTTCGGCAGCACCTCGACCGCGCCGCCCGACTCGACGCCGCGAATCTTCGTGCACCAGCCGTATGTCTTGAACGCGCGCGTGATGTTCGCACCCATCGCGTACGCGGAATTCGCCCAGCAGAAATCCTCGGCGCGGTTCGGGTCGACCTTCTCCTCGAAACCGAACTCCTCGACGGGCTGCGTCTTCGGGCCGTACGGCACGCGAGCAAGGAAGCGCGGCAGCGTGAGCGCGAGATAGCGCGAGTCGTTGCTCTCGCGCAGGCGGCGCCAGAACGCATATTCGGTCGCGGTGAAAATCTTCGACACGTCGCGCGGATTCGACAGCTCGCTCCAGTCGTCCATCTGCAGCAGGCCCGGCGCGGCGGCCGCGATGAACGGCGCGTGCGCGGCCGCCGAGATCTTCGACATCTCGGTCAGGATCGACACGTCCTGCATGCTGTGGTCGAAATAGAAATCACCGATCAGGCAGCCGAACGGCTCACCGCCGAACTGGCCGTATTCCTGCTCGTAGATCATCTTGAAAATCGGACTCTGGTCCCACACGACGCCCTTGAAGCGCCGCAACGTCTTGCCGAGATCCGCTTTCGAGATGTTCAGGTAGCGGATCTTCAGGTTCTCGCTCGTGTCGGTGTTCGATACGAGATAGTGCAATCCGCGCCACGCGCCTTCGAGATTCTGGAAGCGCTTGTTGTGCAGCACAAGCGTCAGTTGCTCGGAGATCTTCTTGTCCAGCTCGGCGACCAGCTGCTCGATCGTCTGCGCGACGTCCTCGCGAACCACGACCCGGCTGCGCCGCGCATACGTGAGCAGCGTTTCGACGGCGTTCTGCACCGCCTCCGCGGCCTCGTTGGTGCGCGGCCGGAACGAGCGACGCAGGATGTCCTTCAGATCTTCGTTGACGTTGTTCTGATCGACGACTACCTTCTCGGCAGACGATTCAAGCTGCTGCATACTCATTTCGCACCCTCTTCCGGTTGTTGGCCGTCGCCTTCGCCGTTGCCGCCGGATTGCTCCGTCGCCTCGGCCTCGTTCGCCCACTGCGGGCTCTTCAGCAACTCCTGAATCACGTCTTCCGCCGCGGCCTTGCCGTCCATGTAGGTCAAGAGCTCCTTCAGGCGATTGCGTGCCTCGAGCAGCGTCGACAGCTCGGGAATGCGCTTGACGACGTCCGCGGGCTCGAAGGATTCCATCGACGTGAACGTCAGATCGATCGGAATCAGCGTGCCGTCGTTGGTCAGCACGTTCTTCACGTGATAGCTGAGCGACGGCGCGATCTGCGCCATGCGCTCGTCGAAGTTCTCGACGTCAATCTCCTGGAAGCGCCGATCCTCGACGGGGCCGAGCGGCTCAACGTTGTCGCCCGACAGATCCGCCATCACGCCCGCGACGAACGGCAGCTCGACCTTCTTTTGCGACCCGT
Source organism: Burkholderia sp. MSMB1498 (assembly GCF_001526245.1). NCBI lineage: Bacteria > Pseudomonadati > Pseudomonadota > Betaproteobacteria > Burkholderiales > Burkholderiaceae > Burkholderia > Burkholderia sp. MSMB1498. The sequence continues at coordinate 70,830 of NZ_LOYJ01000075.1, read as the reverse complement.
AAACCTCGACGTCGTATTCAATCTGCACACGGGGCGCACGACTCTCCCCGATGAATTTCTGTCCATCCTTTTGTCGAACCATGATGAGCAAACCCTCTACACGAAGTTGTTCACGTTACTTGATAGAGCTCTGCGGCCGGTTCAGCTGGGCCACGAGAGACGCCGCCTCGGGATAGAGCTCCGCCATCACCTCCTCGAAACCCGCCCCTAGCATTCTTTGAATCCGCGACAGGAAGATCGGCGCCGGATGGCTCGGCTCGTGCAAGCGGAAGTACTCGACGATTCGCTCGAGCGCCGCACCGACTTCCTGCCTCGACCTCAGCGCGCCGCCCGGCCCGGCGGCCGGTTGTCGCGTATCGGGCGCAGGCGCGCCACCGGGCGTCGAGTCCACCGACTCCGTACCTGCGGCGTTCGTCTTGTTCACCTCGTCCGCCTCCGAATGCGCCTGCACGAGCCGCGACGACGCGACGCTCAACAGTTCGAGCGCGCGTGCGACGTTGAGCTCCTGCTCCACCGCAGCTATCGATTCCCTGATTCTCGATAAGGAATCCTGAATGTCATGTACAAGAGTATTCGCTCTAATGCGATAATCAGGATCCTCCACGATCGAAGCCGCCCGCCCGCCGATCAGATCGTTGAGCGTCGCATCGCGGTCTTCGAACCGGGAACTGCCGAGCTGATGCAGGAACTGCGAACCAGCAAGCCAGCCAAGATGAATCAAAAGGGTTTCGCCGGGCGACTCGTCAGGCAACGCGCGAGGATGCAATTCCTCGACGGGCGCGCTCATCAGATCGGCCAGCAATCGCGTGCCGTCGGCGAGTCCGCTCAAGCCGCGCCGCGCGATGCACGCACGCAGATGCCAAATGGCGACCCGCACGTCTTTCGCCTTTTTCAATAAGGCGAGACATCCGGTTTCGACGGAGACCCACTGGAACGCGCCCTCTCCCTTGCGCTGAGGCGCGTAGCCGACGGAATCGTATTCGCAGATGGCTGCGTCGATTTTGATAAAATCTTCGTCGAAATCCAGCAAGTCCGGCGACTGGCCCGGTAGTGCAACGTCGTTCATGGTCTATCCACAAATCACAAGCGTCGGGAACCGACTTCGCAAAGCTAGATTAGTTTGCGTTCCGTCAAAATGCCCAAACTTAATTCTTCGAATGTATTAGCGACCACATAACTCGATGCTTACCATCTGCCAAAGCGTTTTGGGGAATTAGATTGGTATCCGCTGGAATAAGACAAACGAACGCCTGCGGGTTCCAGGAAAATATTCCACGGAAACCGTTTACGCCGCCGGTTTTTTTCTCAGCGATATTAACCCGCCCCTTCCGCCCAGCCCGATCCCTGCGAGCTGGCTAGCGCCAGCCTTCCGCATCGGCGATCGGTAAGATGCACTTCCATTAAATCAAATACGGCGCGCACATAAATCACTACGCCGTCGCATTTGCGGCGGAAATATCATCCAAGCACCGGGTTTAATCTGAAACGTCACACCTTAGTGGCCCTCAACGACAACGGCGTGACAATCATTCATATCGTTACAGTCTACGCTGTAAACTTATAGAACGCTCGTAAATTTGGCAAGCAGAAATAAATTTTTCTTACAAACGGAACTGTAAGTTTGATTCAATGAAATTGAAATATAAGGATTGCCTCCGAAGCGGAGCGAGTTTCGAACGACGCGGAGATTTTTATCTTGCGCGATCCTTCCGATCGCTTTTTCTTAACCCGCCTGCCGAATTACTCAATCACTACTTCATACATTCCGATCAGGCTTCTTCGACTACTTAATATGTATTCGCAATCGTTTGCGCGGCCTGTCGACCCACAATAAACCCACCTCGCCGGAATTGCAAGCGGGCCGAAAATGCCCGCCGCACGTACATCAAAGCCAATGAAGCGAGAACGCGGCGCGAATGCGCATAAAGGCGGCGGGTGAAACATCTTTGTTACATTGGGATCAATTTAACTCGACTGAGAGACAACTTATTTGCCGACTGGATCGTCTGTCCGCTATAAGCGCGATACCAACGCGATAGCGCATGGATCGGCGTGGTCCCAAGAAGGCGTTTTACTTGTCGTTTGAGGCCCGGATGCTCGTCCGCTGCACGACGGCAGCGACGATCGGTCCGACAGGATCGATCGTCATGTCATTCAGTAGGATGACGAACAGTTTTAGAGACGATTAAGTGCCTGCGGTTTCCCCACGGAACCGAATACATCCTCGGGAATTGCGCGCCCGATGCCCCGTGCCGCGCCAGCGCTCGTGCCACGATCCATATTTATAAGCAACCCGAAGCTCATGGACTCGATTGCCTGCTCGAACGCGCCATTCGGGCAATGTCGTGTTCTCACTCCCGTCCCGGCTGCGCCCCGGTCGGTTCGCTCGCTCCTCGACACGGGCATCGGAACGAACGACGCAGCGCATTTCGTCGCGCCAGCGTGTCGGCGTGTATCCAGTATCTATCTAGTCGCTACTAGATAGTAGAAGGCGCTCCCGCCTGCGCGCCCCGCGGCGCGTCGGCCGCGACGCCGCCCTTTGCCGGTCCTCTGCGCACGACGCCGCCAATAACGAAACGGCGCGGCCACCATCCGGCGCCGCGCCGTTTCGTCAGTCCGATGTCCGCCCGAGCGTCGACCACCGCACGCGCGGGGCCTCGAGGAACCGATCGTCAGGCCTTCATCGATCCGGTTCGCACATAGCGTTCATGCCAAGACAGCGCTTCGCCGAGCAGATGCGGCGTCTGCTTGCCGAAGCTCTCGCGGCTCGCGCGCTCGAAGTAGTCGTCGAGCATCGGCCGATAGTCGGGATGCGCGCAATTCGCAATGACCTTGCGCGCGCGCTGCTTCGGCGACAATCCGCGCAGATCCGCGAGCCCCTGCTCCGTCACGACGACCGCGACGTCGTGCTCGGTGTGGTCGACGTGGCTCGCCATCGGCACGATCCGCGAGATCGCACCGCCCTTCGCGGTGCTCGCCGACATGAAGCACGACAGATAGCCGTTGCGGGCGAAATCGCCGGAACCGCCGATGCCGTTCTGGATCTTCGTGCCCATCACGTGCGTCGAATTGACGTTGCCGTAGATGTCGGCCTCGATCATCCCGTTCATCGCCACGATGCCGAGGCGGCGCACGAGCTCCGGATGGTTGCTGATCTCCTGCGGCCGCAGCACGATCTTCGAGCGAAACGTGTCGATCTCGTCGGCGAAGCGCTTCACGGCGTCCGGGCTCAGCGACAGCGCGGTCGCCGACGCAAAGCTCAGCGTGCCGTTCGCGAGCAGGTCGAGCATGCCGTCCTGGATCACTTCCGTGTACGCGGTCAGGTTCGAGAAGCCGCCTTCGCCGAGGCCGGCGAGCACCGCGTTCGTGATGTTGCCGACGCCCGACTGCAGCGGCAGCAGGTTTTCGGGCAGGCGGCCGCGCTTGATCTCGTGGCGCAGGAAATCGATCAGGAGTCCGGCGATCTGCTTCGACGCCGTGTCGGGCGCGGCGAATGCGTTGCTGCGGTCGGGCGCGTCCGTTTCGACGATCGCGACGATCTTCTCGGCCGGGCAGCGCAGATACGGCTCGCCGATCCGGTCGTCGCTCTTCACGAGCGGAATCGGCTTGCGGTTCGGCGGCAAAGCGGTGCCGTAATAAATGTCGTGCATTCCGTCGAGGCCGAGCGGCTGCCGCGAATTCACTTCGAGGATCACGCGCTTCGCCTGGTCGAGCCACGTCTTGTTGTTGCCGACCGACGCCGACGGAATCAGGCTCCCGTCCTCGCGGATGCCCGCCACTTCGACGATCGCGACGTCCAGCTCGCCGAACAGGCCGAACCACGCGTACTGCGCGACGTGGCTCAGGTGGATGTCCTGATAGTCGAGCTCGCCCGCGTTGATCTTGTCGCGCAGCGTCGGATCGGATTGGTACGGCAGGCGCATCGAGATGCCGTTCGCCTTCGCGAGCGCGCCGTCGAGCTCGGGCGCGGTCGACGCGCCCGTCAGCACGTTGATGCGGAAATCTTCGCCGCGCGCGTGGGACGCCGCGATCCGCGCGGCGAGCGCGGCCGGCACCGCTTTCGGATATCCGGAGCCGGTGAAGCCGCTCATCGCGACGGTCATGTTCGGGCCGATCAGCGCGGCGGCCTCGTCGGCGGTGCGGACGAGGGAGCGCAGGCTGGGAGCGAGGATACGAGAGGTTGGCATGGCTGAATGTCGAACGGTTGTATTAGATCTGGCGACGCAGCGCCGCAAGGGTGTCTCCGGAGTGGCGCGCGCTTGCGGCGCGGGCGGCGGTCACGGGCCGGCGGCGCAAGCACGGCCCGAGTATCGCAGAGCGCGCCGCGGCATAGTGTCCGCCCCGTGCAAAAGTAACTTGCCGGATTTGCTGGATATTTGCCCGAAATCAACTTCAGGCGACGCGCGCCATCACGCGGCGGGCGACCGCCACATCTCGGCGTCCCGCTCCCGGCAAAGGCCAAACCTTACACCACACTTTCCGCCCCCGTACAATCGGGCGCCTCAGTCATGAAAAAGCAATAAATTACGATTCCGTATATATTTCGCCGATGGACCCAAGAAAATCCGCCGCCAGCCGCATTTCGAGCCCACCTCCCCGCACGTGGGACGCCCGACTCGCACGCCGGCTCGTCACGCCGCTCGTCGGCACGCCGGTGACGCCGAACCACCTGACCACGCTGCGCCTGCTGATCGGCCTCGCGGGCGCGTGGTGCCTCGCGCAACCCGGCTTCGGCTGGATCAACGCGGGCGCTTTCCTGATCGTGCTGTCCAATTTCGTCGATCACACCGACGGCGAGCTCGCACGGATCAGCGGCCAGTCGAGCAAGCTCGGCCACTTCTACGATCTCGCGAGCGACGCGCTCGTCACGGTTGCGCTCTTCGTCAGCATGGGCGCCGGCGTCGTCGCGGCGGGCGGCCAGATGGCCGCGTCGCCCGTGCTGCTCGGCGCGCTCGCGGGCGCGGCCGTCGCGCTCATCTTCTTTCTGCGGATGCGGATCGAGTCGTTCGCGGGCAAGGCGGGCACGAAGCAGGCATTCGTCGGCGGCTTCGAGACCGAGGACGTGCTGTATCTGCTTCCCGTCGTCACGCTGCTCGACAGCGTCGAGCCGTTCCTCCTCGCGGCGGCGATCGGCGCGCCGCTCTTCGCGGCGTGGGTCGTGATCGATTACTGGCGCATCGTGCGCCGCGGCAGCGCGTCCCGCGCGCCCAATTCAACCGAAATCCAACCCACCAAATGATCACGGAAACCGAAGCCTGCGCGGCCCACGGCACGCTAGACGAAGCCGTCGCCGCGCGCATCGGCGCGCTCGACGCCGCGCGGCTGCGCGGCGATTTCGCGCGGCAGGACGCGTTTGTCTACCTGGACGAATTCCTGCCGAAGGATCTCGCCGGCCGCCTCGCCGACTGCGCCCGCGCGCTCGTGCCCGACATCAACCGCAACTTCCTGCCTGGGCACAAGCAAGGCGGCAGCGTAAGCCGCCACACGATCGACGAGAAGGCGCCGCTCATCGCCGAGCTGTACCGCTCGAAGGCGCTCGTCGGCTTCCTCGAGACGCTGACGGGCGACAGGCTGCTGCCGTCGCCGGACGACGATCCGCACGCGTACGCGCTGTATTACTACACGAAGCCGGGCGACCACATCGGCTGGCACTACGACACGTCGTACTACGACGGCCGCCGCTACACGCTGCTCTTCGGCGTGATCGACGATTCGACGAGCCGCCTCGACTACGAATTGCACACGCGCAACCCGGGCGTCGCGGACGAGCCGGGTTCGGTGCAGATCGCACACGGCGGCATCGTGTTCTTCGACGGCGACAAGCTGCGCCACCGCGTGACACCGCTCGGCGAGAACGAGATCCGCGTGTCGCTGACGTTCGAGTACGTGACCGACCCCGGGATGCGGCCGTGGAAACGTTTCGTGTCAAACATGAAGGACGCGATCGCGTACTTCGGCTTCCGTCAGGTATTCAAGCAAACGGCGACGCGCCGCCCGTCGCGCTCATGACGCGCACCGGCATGATCCTGCTGTCGCTCGGGACGGCAGCGTTCGTCGCCCTCCTTGCGTGGCAGGGCTTCGGCGCGGTCGCGGCGACGCTGTTCGCGGCCGGCTGGGGGCTCGCGCTCGTCGCGGCGTTCCACCTGGTGCCGCTCGTCATCGACGCGGCCGCGATCGCAGTGATGTTCCGTCCCGGCGAGCCGGGCAGCGGGCTTCATGACGCGCTGCGCGCGCGCTGGGTCGGCGAATCGGTCAACAGCCTGCTGCCCGCCGGGCAGATCGGCGGGCCGGTGCTGATGGTCCGCCATCTCGCGCAGCGCGGCGCGCGCCTGGCCGACGCGGCGGCCGCGATCACGGTCAGCACGACGATGCAGGCGCTCGCGCAGATGGTGTTCGCGCTCGTCGGCATCGCGGCGTTCAGCGCGTACGCGACGCACGACGCCGCGTCGCATCTGCGCACGCCTGCGCTGATCGCGACCGCGGTGCTGGGCGGCTGCGCCGCGCTCTTCTACTTCGCGCAGCGTCGCGGCCTGTTCGGGCGCGGGCTGCGCGCCGCGTCGAAGCTGCTCGGCCCGCGCGACTGGTCGTCGCTCGCGACGCGCGCGGACGCGATCGACGACGCGCTCGGCAAGCTGTACCGCGAGCGAGCGAAGGTGCGCACGACGTTCGTGCTGAGCCTCATCGGCTGGGTCGTCGGCACCGCGGAAGTGTGGCTCGCGCTGCGCTTTCTCGGCCATCCGGTGAGCTGGCTCGACGCGCTGCTCCTCGAGAGCGTCGGGCAAGCGATCCGCGGCGCGGCGTTCGCGATCCCCGGCTCGCTCGGCGCGCAGGAAGGCGGCTATCTGCTGCTCGCGCCGCTCGTCGGGCTGCCGCCCGACGCAGCGCTCGCGCTGTCGCTCGCGAAGCGCGCGCGCGAGCTCGCGCTCGGCCTGCCCGGCATCCTGTATCTGCATTTCAGTGAAAGAAACTGGCAGCGGCGGCGCGCGCCGCTGCCGATCGCCGACTGATCCGACGACGAGACGGTCGGCGCCCTTTGCGTGGAGAACTCATGCGAGCCATCATTCTTGCGGCGGGCCTGGGCCTGCGCCTGCAACTGCCTCCCGAGGCTCAATTCCCGAAGTGCCTGCTGCGCTTCGACGACAAGTCGCTCCTCGAGCGGCACCTGCGCGTGCTCGACGCGGCGGGCGTCGACGAGATCGTGCTCGCGCTCGGCTTCCAGTCCGAGAAGGTCGAAGCCGAGCTCGCGCGCCTGAACCGCAAGGCCGAGATCGTGCTCAACCCGCGCTACGACCTCGGCAGCGTGCTGACCGTGCACACGGCCGCCGACGCGCTCACGCGCGGCGGCGACGTGCTGCTGATGGACGCCGACGTGCTGTACGACGAGAGCATCCTGCACGCGCTCGTCGCGGAGCCGTCGCGCGCGATCGATCGCCTTCTGATCGACCGCGATTTCGAAACGGGCGACGAGCCCGTCAAGCTGTGCGTGAAGGACGGCGTGCCGGTCGAGCTGCGCAAGCAGGTCGCCGCCAATCTCGACTACGACACGATCGGCGAATCCGTCGGCTTCTTCCGTTTCAGCGAAGGCGCCGCGCGCCGGCTCGCCGAGATCGTCGCGGGCTACGTCGACGGCGGCCGCGCGAACATGCCGCACGAAGAGGCCGTGCGCGACCTGCTGCTCGAAGGCGGCCGCGCATTCGACATCGCGGACGTGACGGGCGCGCCGTGGATCGAAATCGATTTTCCGGGCGACGTCGCGCGGGCTCGCGACGAAGTCCTGCCACACATCCAACAACGAACGATAGGGGCCATCCGATGAATGCACGCGAACCGAACTTCACCGAATCGCGCAGCGCGCGGCTGCGGCGGATGCTGACGAGCCGCGAGCTCGAATTCCTGATGGAAGCGCACAACGGCCTGTCCGCGCGGATCGTCCGCGAGGCGGGCTTCAAGGGGATCTGGGCGTCGGGGCTCGCGATCTCCGCGCAGTTCGGCGTGCGCGACAACAACGAGGCGAGCTGGACTCAGGTCGTCGACGTGCTCGAATTCATGGCCGACGCGAGCGACCTGCCGATCCTGCTCGACGGCGACACCGGTTACGGCAACTTCAACAACGTGCGCCGGCTCGTGAAGAAGCTCGAGCAGCGCGGCATCGCCGGCGTGTGCATCGAGGACAAGCAGTTTCCGAAGACCAACAGCTTCATCGACGGCGAGCGCCAGCCGCTCGCCGAGATCGACGAATTCTGCGGCAAGATCAAGGCCGGCAAGGATTCGCAGAGCGATCCGGATTTCTCGATCGTCGCGCGCGTCGAGGCGCTGATCGCCGGCTGGGGGATGGACGAGGCGCTGCGCCGCGCGAACGCGTACGCGCAGGCCGGCGCGGACGCGATCCTGATCCACAGCAAGCTGTCGCGGCCCGACGAGATCCTGCAGTTCGCGCGCGAATGGAGCGGCCGCGCGCCGCTCGTGATCGTGCCGACCAAGTATTACAGCACGCCGACCGACGTGTTCCGCCAGGCCGGCATCAGCACCGTGATCTGGGCGAATCATCTGATCCGCGCGTCGGCGTCCGCGATGCAGGCAGTCGCGCGCGAAATCCAGGACGGCGAAACGCTCGTCAACGTCGAGGAGCGCGTGGCGAGCGTCAACGAGATCTTCCGTCTGCAGGACGCCGACGAGTACTCGGCCGCCGAGCGGATCTACCTGTCGTCGAGCTCGCGCGCGTCGAGCGCGGCGCTCGTGCTCGCGGCGAGCCGCGGCAAGGGGCTGGAGGCCGTCACCGAGGACAAGCCGAAGGTGATGCTGCCGATCGCCGGCAAGCCGCTCCTGCGCTGGCTCGTCGACGGCTTCAAGAAGCAGGGCGTGAACGACATCACGGTCGTCGGCGGCTATCGCGCCGATGCGATCGACACGTCGGGCGTGAAGCTCGTCGTCAACGAGCGGCACGCGCAAACGGGCGAGCTAGCGTCGCTCGCGTGCGCGGCCGAGCGCCTCTCGGGCGACACCATCGTCTCGTACGGCGATCTGCTGTTCCGCAGCTACATCCTGCGCGATCTCGCCGAGAGCGAGGCCGAGTTCAGCGTCGTGGTCGATTCGTCGCAGACGCAGCCGTCGAACCAGAGCGTGCGCGACTTCGCTTTCTGCTCGGCCGCCGACGACCGCGGACTGTTCGGCCAGAAGGCCCATCTGCGCCGCGTGTCGAGCGATGCGAGCGAGGGCGAGCCGCACGGCCGCTGGATCGGGCTCCTCAACGTTCGCGGCGCGGGCGTCGCGCGGCTGAAGGCGATGCTCGACACGCTAAAGGCGCGCGGCGATTTCGATTCGCTCGATTTGCCGGCGCTGCTGAACGCGCTCGTCGACGCGGGCGAGAAGATCGAAGTGCAATACGTGCACGGCCACTGGCGCGGCGTCAACGATCTCGACGACTTCCGCCGCGCGGGCGATTTCGCGCACGGCCAGACGCCGTATGCGGAGCAGAGCGCGGCCAACGGAGGCGCGAGATGATCGAAGCCGCACAGTTCGTCGAGGCGGCGCGCGAGCGCGGCTTCGACTGGTACGCGGGCGTGCCGTGCTCGTATCTGACGCCGTTCATCAATTACGTGTTGCAGGACCCGGCGCTCCATTACGTGTCGGCGGCGAACGAAGGCGATGCGGTCGCGCTCGTCGCGGGCGCGACGCTCGGCGGCCGGCGCGGGATCGCGATGATGCAGAACTCGGGGCTCGGCAACGCGGTGAGCCCGCTCACGTCGCTCACGTGGACGTTCCGGCTGCCGCAACTGCTGATCGTCACGTGGCGCGGCGAGCCGGGCGTGCACGACGAGCCGCAGCATGCGTTGATGGGCCCGATCACGCCGGCGATGCTCGACACGATGGAAATCCCGTGGGAGACATTCCCGACGGAAGCCGACGCGATCGGCCCGGCGCTCGATCGCGCGATCGCGCACATGGACGCGACGGGCCGCCCGTACGCGCTCGTGATGCAAAAAGGCAGCGTCGCGCCCTACGCGCTCGAGCGCGCGGCGATGCCCGAGCGCCGCGCGCACGTCGCCGCGCATTCGACGCAGCGCGCCGCCGAGCCCGCCGAGCCCGCGGCGTCGCCGACGCGTCGTGACGCGCTCGCGCGGATCGTCGAGCGCACGCCCGTCGGCTCGACGGTCGTGCTCGCGTCGACGGGCTTCTGCGGCCGCGAGCTGTACGCGATCGACGATCGCCCGAACCAGTTGTACATGGTCGGCTCGATGGGCTGCGTGACGCCGCTCGCATTGGGCCTCGCGCTCGCGCGGCCGGATCTCGCCGTCGTCGCGGTCGACGGCGACGGCGCCGCGCTGATGCGCATGGGCGCATTCGCGACGCTCGGCGCGTACGGGCCGTCGAACCTCGTGCACCTGCTGCTCGACAACGGCGCGCACGAATCGACGGGCGGCCAGGCGACGGTGTCGCAATACGTGTCGTTCGCGGGCGTCGCGGCCGCATGCGGCTACGCGTCGGCGATCGAAGGCGACGATCTCGGCGTGCTCGACGCGGCGCTCGACGCCGCGCGCGCGGGCGAGCAGGCGCAAAAGCATGGCGGCGCGCACTTCGCGCGCCTGTCGATCCGCACCGGCGTGCCCGACGGCCTGCCTCGCCCGAGCGTGACGCCCGTCGACGTGAAGGCGCGCCTGATGCGCCACATCGGCGCGACGCCTGCCCGACGAGGAGAATGAAGATGCTGTTGCTGAATCCCGGCCCCGTGACGCTGACGGAACGCGTGCGCAGGAGCCTCCTCCAGCCGGACCTGTGCCATCGCGAAAGCGAGTTCTTCGATCTGCAAGACGAGGCGCGCGCGCGGCTCGTCGCCACGTATGCGCTCGATCCGGCCGAATGGAGCGCGGTGCTGATGACGGGCTCCGGCACGGCCGCGGTCGAGAGCATGATCGCCGCGCTCGTCCCCGAGAACGGCAAGCTGCTCGTGATCGAAAACGGCGTGTACGGCGAGCGGATCACGCAGATCGCCGCGCAGTACCGGATCGCGCACGAGGTGCTGAGGCACGACTGGATGCAGGCGCCGGATCTCGCGCGCGTCGCCGCGAGGCTCGACGCCGATCGCGCGATCACGCACGTCGCGGTGATCCACCATGAAACGACGACGGGCCGCCTGAACGATCTCGACGCGCTCGCCGCCGTGTGCCGCGCGCGCGGCGTGCGGATGCTCGTCGACGGCGTGAGCAGCTTCGGCGCGGAAGCGATCGATTTCGCTGGCGGCGACATCGACGCAATCGCCGCGACCGCGAACAAGTGCCTGCACGGCGTGCCGGGCGCGGCGTTCGTGATCGTGCGCCGCCGCGCGCTCGCGTCGGCCGCGAGCCGCACGTACTACCTTGATCTCGGCCGGCTCGCGACATTGCAGGACGCGCGCAACACGCCGTTCACGCCGTCGGTTCACGCGTACTACGCGCTCGTCGAGGCGCTGCGCGAATTCGACGAGGCGGGCGGCTGGCGCGCGCGCCACACGCGCTACGCGGCGCTCGCCGAGCAGGTGCGCGCGGGTCTCGCCGCGCGCGGGATGCCGCTCGTGCTGCCGGACGGCGAATCGTCGGTCGTGCTGCGCGCGTACCGGCTCCCGGCCGGTGTCACGTACGAGCAGTTGCACGACGGGCTCAAGGCGCGCGGCTTCGTGATCTACGCGGGCCAAGGCGGGCTGTCGAGCGCGTTGTTCCGCGTGTCGACGATGGGCGCGATCGAACCGGCGGACGTCGAGCGCCTGCTCGACGGCTTCACGGCGCTCACGCGCTGACACACTAGCACCGCAAGCAAGAAACGGCGCCGCGCTCGATTGCGCGGCGCCGCTTTTTTGAGGGCATCGCGTGTGTCGCATTCAGCCGCCGCGCCGATACATCGCCGTCGCGGCGTCCTTGCACGGCTCGAAGAACCATGCGTGCGCGGCGAGCACCTCGTTCGTCAGCGCCGGGCCGGCCAGCGCCGGCGTGCCGACGCCGAACGGCGGGCGCGGATGATATTCGATCGTCAGCTCGACGTGCTTCGCCTCGTCGACACCGCGCAACTCGGCAAGCACGAGCAGCGCCGCCTCGAAGCCGCCCGTGGCCGGGCCGGCCGTATACAGATTGCCGTCGATCACGACCTCGCCGCCGCCGACGGGCTGCGCGCCGAGATCGGCGAGCGCGTCGAGCACGTGGAAATTGGTGGTCGCGCGACGGCCGTTCAGCAAGCCCGCCGCGCCGAGCAGCAACACGCCGCCGCAGATCCCGATCACGTAGCGCGCGCGGCTCGCGTGCCGGCGCACGAACGCGATCACTTCGTCGTCGGCGATCACGTCGGCCGGCACCGCGCCGACGACGAACGCGTCGAGATCGTCCGGACAATCGGCGAAGGCCGTCGTCGCCGCGATCGGGAACGGCGGCAACGCGCAGATCGGATCGCGCGTCTTCCACAGCAGGTGAAGTTCGGTCTGCGGCGCGAAGCCGAACACGGCGTGCGCGCCGAAGAGATCCATCACGGCAACGCCGGGCGCGAGGAGAAAGCCGATTTTCAGCGGTCGTTGTGCAGTCGGGGGCACGGTTCGTCCTTTTCGAAAAGTGATGATGAGATGCAAGGCTCGCGGGACGGTACGCAGCGCCCCGCACGACGACCAGCTTAGCGCGCGGCCGATTGGCGGTTATGCCAAACTGGTTGCAATTTCCGCCAACGCTTTCCCGATGCGCGCATGATCGTCTATATCCTCGTCTTTCCGGATCTGAATCTCCTCGATTTGTCGGGCCCGCTGCAAGTGCTGTCGAGCGCGAACGAGCTCGCGCGCGACACCGGCGGCGAAGCGCCGTACGACGTCCGCGTCGTCTCGCGCGGCGGGCGCAGCGTGCGGACGTCGACGGGCATCTCGCTGTCGACGCAGCCGCTTCCGCCCATCGACGCGCTGGCGGATACGGTGATCGTCGCGGGCGGCGTCGGCGTCGACGCGGCCGCGCGCGACGCCGACACGCTCGCCTGGCTGCGCGCGCACGCGCGGCAGGCGCGGCGCGTCGTGTCGATCTGCAACGGCGCGTTCCTGCTCGCCGCGTGCGGGCTGCTGGACGGCCGCCGCGCGGTCACGCACTGGCAATGCTGCGACGAGCTCGCGCGGCGCCACCCGCGGGTGCGCGTCGAGCATGCGCCGATCTTCGTGCAGGACGGGCCGATCTGGACGTCCGCGGGCGTCACGGCCGGCATCGATCTGTGCCTGCGCCTCGTGACGAACGACTGCGGCCACACGCTCGCGCTCGCGGTCGCGCGCCATCTCGTCGTGTTCCTCGTGCGGCCGGGCAGCCAGGCGCAGTTCAGCACGCCGATCGAACTGCAGAGCGCGTCCGGGCAGTTCGCCGATCTGCATGCGTGGATTCGGCGTCAACTGGCCGGCGACCTCTCGGTGCCGACGCTCGCCGCCCGCGTGAACATGAGCGAGCGCAGCTTCGTGCGCCATTACCGCAACGCATTCGGCACGACGCCCGCGAAGGCGGTCGAGCGCATCCGCGTCGAGACCGCGCGTAACCTGCTCGGCGAAACCGCGCTGCCCGCCAAGCAGATCGCGCAGCGCTGCGGGTTCGGCAGCGTCGCGACGCTGCGGCGCAGCTTCGCGCGTGCGTTCGATACGTCGCTGCACGAATATCGAGACCGGTTCCGCGGCGCGTAGCGCGCGACACGTAGCGCGCGATGCGCATTGCGCGGCACACGACACGCAGCGCGCAACGCGCCGCGATATGGGCGCGCCTCGCCGTGTCACTGCAAACGTTGGCCGCAACCGCAATCGGACGCACATCGATCGGACATCGAAGCGACGCCCGGCCGCCGTTTCTTCTCATGCATTCATCCGCACCCGCTTCTCCGCGAATCGCACCGCCACGCGCGTCGACATTACGCGCCGCGCGGGAATCGCCATGCCGCGCGCTCGCCGCGATGGACAGCGCATCATGCTTAGGTTAGCGTAACGATCGACTCCGCCACGATGCGCGCCGCGCACGGCGCGCCGCCCTCATTGCCACTGCGCAGTATCATGACCTCGACCTTACAGACCCGCCTGCCCGGATTCGCCCGCAACGCGCTGCGCCCGGTGCTCGATCCCTACCGCCGCTATCGCCACGCGAAACTGATCCACGCGGCGCGCGTCGCGCTGAGCGTGCTCGCCTCGATCGCGCTGACGACCGGCCTGCACATTCCGCACGGCGAATGGGCGACGATCACGGTGCTGATCGTGATCGGCGGGCTTCAGCATCACGGCAACATCCGCAAGAAAGCCGCCGAGCGCGCGCTCGGCACGCTGATCGGCGCGATCGCCGGCCTGTCGCTGATCCTGCTGCAAACCACCGCGCACCTGTCGCCGTTGACGTTTCTCGTGATGAGCGTCGCGTGCGGCTTCTGCGCATATCACGCGATCGGCAAGGCCGGCTATATCGCGCTGCTGTCCGCGATCACGATGGTGATCGTCGCCGGCCACGGCGACAACGAGATCGCCGACGGCCTCTGGCGCGCGGTGAACGTGCTGATCGGCATCGCGATCGCGCTCGCATTCTCGTTCGCGCTGCCGCTTTACGCGACCTACTCGTGGCGCTACAGGCTCGCCGACGCGTTGCGCGGCTGCGCGGCCGTCCACGCGCGAATCGCGGGCGAGCGCCACGTGAGCGACAACGAGCATCTGAAGGACATGGCGAAGCTCAATACGCTGCTCGTCCAGCTCCGCTCGCTGATGCCGTCGGTATCGAAAGAGATCTCCGTGTCGATGGCGCAGCTCGACGCGATTCAGCGGAGCCTGCGGCTGTGCATGAGCTCGCTCGAAATCCTGTCGAACCTGCAGCCCGGTGCCGACGACGAAGCCGGCAGGCGCTTCGTCCAGGCCCAGATGAAGGCGGACAACCGGCGGATTCAGGAGATGCTCGTCGGCGCGGCGCGCGCGCTCAAGTTCGGCACGCTGAGCCGGCTCGGGCCGCTGCACGGGCCGGCCGCGCAGGCCGGCGAGTACGCGCCGCCCGCGCAATTATCCGGCTACGTGTCGCTGACGGCGAAACTGGCGCACGAGATCGAGCAGCTCAGGCAGCGGCTGCACGATATCGCGCCGCAATGGAACATTTGAGCGGGCGGCGGCCGTACCGACGCGCGCTCGCCCGCCCATCGCAGCGCGTGCGCCCGCGCGCGACGCCGCCGATAGGCGAGCGATCGTCGGCATGAGCCGCGAGGATATGGCCTGACCGATTGCCTGCGCGGCGCCTGGAGCACGATGCTCGACACCCGCTGCGCCGTATGCGGCGAACAAAATCCGCCGTCGATGCATTGCCGAAAATCGGGAGCGCGAATCGATTTCGTCACATCGTCTTCGTGAATGGCCGGCGCTCGACAGACAAAGCACCCGCCTCACCCGGCCGTTCGCCATCGATCAAGAATCCGAACGAAACCCGCCGCGTCGTCCGCGCTCGCGATAGGCGAAGCGCCTACCCCTTGCGCAGCCTGCCGAGCTCGTCGGCCAGGTAATCGACGAATGCGCGAATCCGCGTCGACATCTGATGGCGCTGCGCATAGACGGCGTAAATGTCCGCGCTCGGCGTTTCGTACTCGGGCAACACGACGACGAGGCGGCCGTCGGCGAGATATTCGTCGATGTCCCACTCGGCGCGCATCAGGATGCCGTGTCCGTCGAGCGCCCATTTGACGGCGATTTCGCCGTCGTTCGTCGTCAGATTGCCGTTGATCCGGATCGCCTCCGTCTTGCGCGATGCGCCGCGCCCGCTCGTCAGCCGCCAGACGCCGTAGCCTTCGTCGCCCTGCCGGATGCCGATGCAGTTGTGCTTCGTGAGATCGTGCGGCGTCGCCGGCATCCCGTGCCTCGCGACGTACGACGGCGCCGCGCACAGCAGCCGCCGGTTCGGCGCGAGACGCCGCGCGACGACCCGCGTGTCCGGCGGCTCGCCGAAGCGCACGCACACGTCGAACGCATCGTCGGTGAGCGGCGGCGGCATCACCGACAGCTGCAACTGCACGGCCACCTGCGGGTAGCGGGCCACGAAGCGCGAAATCGCGGGCCCGACGTGGCTGCGCCCAAAGCCGAGCGTCGCGTTCACGCGCAACAGCCCTTTCGGATTCTTCTTCGCACTGCCGAGCAGCTCGCCCAGTTCGTCGATCTGGTCGAGTATCCGGCGCGCGTACTCGAGATAGGCCTCCCCTTCCGGCGTCAGCATCATCCGCCGCGTCGTGCGGTTGACGAGCGGCACGCCGGCGCGCTGCTCCATCTGCGTGAGCCGCTTGCTGACGGCCGCCGCCGTCAGTCCGAGTTCGCGGGCGGCGGCGCTCAGGCTGCCCGATGCGGCGAGCGTCGAGAAGAAACCCAGGTCGGCGGGCTGAACGGCATCCGTCACGGTTTCGCTTGTGAATTAAAGTTAAGGATGCTTTGAGTCTAGCACCGGTTTCTTGACTCGCAGTTCGATAAAGTGCGCTCACATTCACGAATTTCAGAGGATGGAGGCATGAAGACCTATCGAATCGCGACCATTCCGGGCGACGGCATCGGCAAGGAAGTCGTTCCCGCGGGCAAGCAGGTGCTGGAGGCGCTCGCCGGAACCACTCGACGCTTCGCGTTCGAATTCGAGAACTTCGACTGGGGCGCCGACTACTATCGCCGACACGGCGTGATGATGCCCGACGGCGGCCTCGACGCGCTGCGCGACAAGGACGCGATCCTGTTCGGCTCGGCGGGCGACCCCGACGTGCCCGACCACATCACGCTGTGGGGCTTGCGTCTGAAGATTTGCCAGGGCTTCGACCAGTACGCGAACGTGCGCCCGACGCGCATCCTGCCCGGCATCGATGCGCCGCTCAAGCGCTGCACGCCCGACGATCTGAACTGGGTCATCGTCCGCGAGAACTCCGAGGGCGAATACGCGGGCGTCGGCGGGCGCGTGCACCAGGGACATCCGATCGAAGCGGCGACGGACGTGTCGATTCTCACGCGCGCAGGCGTCGAGCGGATCATGCGCTTCGCGTTCCGGCTCGCGCAATCGCGTCCGCGCAAGCGGCTGACGGTCATCACGAAGAGCAACGCGCAGCGCCACGCGATGGTGATGTGGGACGAGATCGCGAAGCAGGTGTCGGCCGAGTTTCCCGACGTGACATGGGACAAGGAGCTCGTCGACGCGGCCACCGCACGCATGGTCAACCGGCCGGCGTCGCTCGACACGGTCGTCGCGACGAACCTCCACGCGGACATCCTGAGCGATCTCGCCGCGGCGCTTGCGGGCAGCCTCGGCATCGCGCCGACCGGCAACATCGATCCGGAGCGCCGCTATCCGTCGATGTTCGAGCCGATCCACGGCTCCGCGTTCGACATCATGGGCAAGGGGCTCGCGAATCCGATCGGCACGTTCTGGTCGGTCGTGATGCTGCTCGAGCATCTGGGTGAAACGGAAAGCGCCGCGCGCGTGATGCGCGCGATCGAGGCCGTCACCGCGAACCCGTCGCTTCACACGGGCGACCTCGGCGGCCGCGCAACGACGGCGCAGGTGACCGCCGCCGTCTGCGCGCTCGTCGAGAGGGCCGAAGTCACCGCGTGACGCCCGGTGCGGGCATGCGATGCGCGCGAGCCGCATTGCTTCGGCATCGCGCGGCGCGTGGACCGGCTTCGCGTCGAACGCGGGGTGCGGCCGGCCGCAGTATGGCATCGCGTCGCTTCTCGGTTGGCTTTGCATTAGGCACGACGCATCACGCATCACGCATCACGCATCACGCATCACGCATTAGGCATTAGGCATTAGGCATTAGGCATTAGGCATTAGGCATTAGGCATCGCCACGCGATCGTGACGCGCGCGCCGGCGAATGAGCCATGACGTCATGCAGTTCGACTGCTGCCGCAATCGCGCCTGACCAGTTCGCAGAAACCGGCGTGGCAGCGATGGCCGATGCGCCGAGAAACACCCATCGAAGCCGGCGCGTCACGCCGCTTCGATCGAACGACGAACGGCGGCGCGGATTTCGATCGAGAAACCGCGCGGAGAAACGCAGCGCGGCCGCGCGATGCGCACGCACCGGTCTCCCGGCCGGCGCGCGCGACAACGATCGCGCGCCGCCCGCCTCGAAGCCGTCGCGCGTCGTCCGGATCTTTCCAATAGAGCACGGCTCGACCTCCAAGGAGGAGACACATGCAACCCGATCTCGAGTCCCGGGTTTCCCGGAAACTCACGTGGCGCATCATCCCGTTCGTGATGCTGCTCTACTTCGTCAGCTTTCTCGATCGCGTCAACGTGGGCTTCGCCGCGATGACGATGAACAAGGCGATCGGGCTGTCGCCGACCGCGTTCGGGCTCGGCGGCGGCCTCTTCTTCATCGGCTACTTCCTGTTCGAGGTGCCGTCGAACCTGATCCTGCATCGCGTCGGCGCGCGCATCTGGATCGCGCGCGTGATGATCACGTGGGGTATCGTATCGGCGGCTTCCGCGTTCGCGGCCGGCCCGGCGAGCTTCTACGCGCTGCGCTTTCTGCTCGGCGTCGCCGAGGCGGGCTTCTTTCCCGGCATCATCCTGTACCTGAGCCTGTGGTTTCCCGCGAAGCAACGTGCGCTCGCCGCCGCGTGGTTCATGGCGGCCGCGCCGATCTCGACGGCGCTCGGCTCGCCGCTGTCGGGCGCGATCATGCAGTTGCCGCCGATGTTCGGCCTCGCGAACTGGCAAACGCTCTACGTCATCGAGGCGCTGCCGGCGATCGCGCTAGGCTTCGTCGTCCTGAATTTCCTCACCGATGCACCGTCGAACGCGCACTGGCTGCGAGCCGACGAGCGCGAATGGCTGATCGCGAAACTCGATGCGGAAGCCGATCTGCGCCACGCGCACGCGGGCCACACCGCGGGAGCGTGGAACGCGCTGCGCGATCCGCGCGTGCTGGCGCTCTCGCTCATCTACTTCGGCACGTCGGCGGGCCTCTACACGCTCGGCCTGTGGGCGCCGCTAATGATCCGGCAATTCGGCTTCAGCGCGCTCGAAACCGGCCTGCTGAACGCGATTCCGAGCCTCGCCGCAGTCGTCGCGATGATCCTGTGGGCGCGGCGCTCCGATCGCACCGGAGAACGAACCTGGCATGTCGTGATTCCGTGCGTGCTCGCATGCGTCGGCTTCGTCTTCGCGGGCCAGGCAAGCACCGCGCTGCTCACCGTGCTCGCGCTCGTCGTCGTCAACGTCGGGATCAGCGCCGCGAAGGCGCCGCTGTGGGCGATGCCGAGCATGTTTCTGTCCGGCGCGGGCGCGGCCGCGGGCATCGCGATGATCAATTCAATCGGCAACCTCGGCGGCTTCGTCGGCCCGTTCGCGATCGGCTGGCTGAAGAATCTGACGGGCGGCTATGCGGCGGGGCTGTACGTCGTCGCGGCGACGCTCGCGCTGTCCGCGATCGTCACGCTGCTGCTGAGCCGCAAGGCCCCGCAGCAAGCGCTCATCTCGCGCGTGCGGCACAACCATTGAACGATGCGGCCACGGATCGAAAGCGTGCGTCTCGATTCGCGCCGCACCGCAACTCGTCGGCCGCGCTTTCTCCGACTGCCATCGACGAACCGTTCCGGCACCGCAAGCGCCGCATCGGATTCCGAAACAACGTATGCCGAACGTTCGCGCCGCGCAATGCGCGCGTTCCGGTTCGCACGCGAGCGACCGATGCCCGCGCGCGTCGCCGCGACTCGCTCACGCGCGCATCGAGATTCAAGACGCCGAATCGAGCGGCTCCACCGTCACGCCGACCGTCAGCACCTGATCCGCGCCGCCGCCGCGGATGACGCCGCGCAGCGGCGTCACGTCCGCGTAGTCGCGGCCGATCGACAGCATCACGTAATCGTCGCCGGGCGCGCGATCGTTGGTCGGATCGAGCTGCAGCCAGCCGCCATCCTCGGGCCACGCCGGATCGTAGACCTCGACCCACGCGTGCGACGCATCCGCGCCGATCAGCCGCGGCTGTCCCGGCGGCGGCTGCGTCAGCAGATAGCCGCTCACGTAGCGTGCGGCGAGCCCGAGCGAGCGCAGCGCACCGATCATCACGTGCGCGAAGTCCTGGCACACGCCCTTGCGCAGCGCGAGCGCATCGAGCGCGGTCGTGCCGACGTCGGTGCTGCTCGGCGTGTACGCGAAATCGGCGTGGATGCGGCGCATCAGCTCCCACGCGGCCTGCACGAGCGGCCGGCCCGGCGAGAAGCTCGACGCCGCGTACGCGACGAGATCCGGATGGCATTCGACGTGCGGCGAAGCGAACACGAATTCGCTCGCCGGATCGAACGGCCGCCCCGCGCGAAACGTCAGGCGCTCGCGCACCGCTTCCCACGCGCTCGCGCATCCGGCGCGCGGCGCGGCGATCGCGGGCGGCGGCTCGCCGCGCTTGCCCGCCGACAGCGCGGGCGGCGCGACCCGCACGACGCTGCGGCTGCGCACGAACAATTCCTCGTGCGGCTGGTTGATCGCAAACGACGTGCGCTCGTTGCCGAACGAATCGGTGTCGACGACGAGCCCTTCGGCGCGCGGCTCGATCTCGAGCGAGAACTCGAGCACGCGCTGGCGCGGCGTCTCGAGCGGGCGCAAGCGCGCCTGATGCTGCGCGGACTCCACGCGCGCCGCGTAGCGATAGCGTGTATCGTGCGTGACGCGCAAGAGCGCGCTGCCTGCCGGCTGCGCGCGCGCAGCCGTCTTGCGCGTGCGTGCGCCCTTCTTCGCGTTCGCCGGCGAATGCGTCGTCATCCCCATAGCGACCTGCCCGCCTCGCGCACATGGCTGAAGTAGCGCTCGCCGATCCGGTTCGACAAGTCCCACACCGCCTTGCTGCATGCGTGCAGGCGCGCGAGCAGCGCCGCGTGGCGGCCGTCGCCGTCCGTCTCGCACAACACGTGCAGCGGCCAGCCGGCGATGTCCGGAATGCCGTCGGCGAGCTCCGACAGCGCATAGCCTTCGCTGCGCTCGACCT
The DNA here is from genome assembly GCF_001526245.1 of Burkholderia sp. MSMB1498. Lineage (NCBI taxonomy): Bacteria > Pseudomonadati > Pseudomonadota > Betaproteobacteria > Burkholderiales > Burkholderiaceae > Burkholderia > Burkholderia sp. MSMB1498. Next base: position 49,894 of record NZ_LOYJ01000075.1, on the reverse strand, counting down.
TCGACAGCCGGCCGCGCAGCGCCTGCGCGACCCACGCGAGCGAACGCGGATTGTCGGTGTCGAGCACGACGAGCGACAGCAGCGGCGCCACGTCGAAGCAGCGCTGGAACCGCGAGCGAAACGTGATGCCGCTGTCGAACAGCTCGAGCACGAGCTCGAAGCCCTCCTGCTTGTGAATCGCGTCGTCGTCGAACGCGTGGCCTAGCACGCCGCCCAGGAATTCGAGGCGATCGATCTGGCGGCCGATCGACAGCAGGCGCCAGCCGTCGTCGCGCGTCATGTTGTCGGTCTGCGCGCCCGTGATCGCCGACAGCAGCAGATTCAGCCGCTCGAGACGCTGCAGCGCGTCGTTGCCGAGCTGCTCCTCGGGTTCCGTGTCGTCGCCGCCTTCGTCGAACAATTGCGTCGCGTCGTCGATCAGGCGCCATTGCTCGCGCGAGAGCCGCTCCCGAATCGCCGCCGCCGCGCCGCGCATGCCGAACAGGCACGACGCGATCCCCGTCGAGCGGTCCGCTCGATGCGTGAGCGCGAGCGTCAGCGCCTGCTGGAACCCGCGCGGCGCTTCGACGGCCGATGGGGCGTCGGCGGGCAGCAGCCCGTTGTCGCGACACAATGCGTCGAGCAAATGAAGATGCACGGGCGTCTCGACGTCATCCTCGCCGCGCAGCCGCTCGAGCGCCGCGCGCGCGAGCCGCGTGAGGTTCGTCGCGCGCTCGGTGTAGCGGCCGAGCCAGAACAGGTTCTCCGCCGCGCGGCTCGCGATCGCGCGCGAACGCTCCTGCAAGTCGTCGGGGCCGAGATGCGTCTGCAGCAGCGTGGTCGGATCGACCGCGCCTTCGGTCATCACCCATGTGTCGACGCTGCTGCCGCCGCGCGGCATCGGCGCGTTGAACAGCTCGTCGCGCGTGCCGACGCGCGCGAGGCCGCCCGGCAGCACACGCCACGAGCCCGCGCCGTCCGCGAGCGCGAACACGCGCAGCAGCAGCGGCCGCGGCACGATCCGCGCGCCGCCGTCTCCGGCGCCCGCGCCGCCCGCCCAGGTCGGCGCCTGCGACAGCGGCAAGTCCGCCTGAATCGTGTAGTGCGCGGGCCGCGCGGCGATCCGCGCGCGCCATTCGGCGAGTTGCGGCGGCGCGAGCCGCGCGCCGATCACCGGCTCGAACGCGCCGCCCGCCTGCACGCTCGCGGGAAACGTCGGCCTCACGATGCTACGCGCGAGGAGCGGCAGCGCTTCGTCGCACGCGGCTTGCTCGCCGCACCACCACGACGGCACCGCGGGCAGCGACAGCGTTTCGCCGAGCAGGCTCTGCGCGAGGCGCGGCAGGAAGCCGAGGATGCCGGGCGATTCGAGAAAGCCCGAGCCCGGCAGGTTCGCGAGCAGCACGTTGCCCGCGCGCACCGCCTGCATCAGCCCCGGCACGCCGAGCAGCGAATCGGGGCGCAGTTCGAGCGGATCGAGCCATTCGTCGTCGACGCGCCGCAGGATGCCGTGCACGGGCTCGAGCCCGCGCAGCGTCTTCAGGTAGACGCGCTGGTCGCGCGCCGTCAGGTCGCCGCCTTCGACGAGCGTGAGGCCCAGATAGCGCGCGAGATACGCATGCTCGAAATAGGTCGCCGCATGCGGGCCCGGCGTGAGCAGCACGATGCGCGAATTCTTCCGCGCGGGGCTCAGCGCCTGCATGCTCTGCAACAGCGCGCGATAGCTCGCGGCGAGCCGCTGCACATGCAGGCCGCGGAACGCGCGCGGGAAGAGCCGCGACACGATCAGCCGATTCTCCAGAAGATAGCCGAGCCCCGACGGCCCCTGCGTGTGCTGCGCCATCATCCGCCACGCGCCGTCCGGCCCGCGCGCGAGATCGAACGCGACGACGTGCAGCCACGTGCCGCCCGGCGCGCGCGCGCCGCACATCGGCCGCAGGTAGCCGGGATGTCCGGTGACGAGCGCGGGCGGCAGGAGCCCGCGGTGCAGGATCGTCTGCTCTCCGTAGAGATCGGCGAGGATTGCGTTGAGCAGGCGCACGCGCTGGAGCACGCCGCGCTCGATCGTCGCCCAGTCGTCGGGCGCGACAATCAGCGGCAGCAGGTCGAGCGACCACGGCCGCACCGCGCCGCCGCCCGCCGCCCGCTCGTGCGGGTGGTAGGCGAGCCCGTTCTCGCGCATCCGGCGCTGCAGCGCGTCGGCGCGGCGGTCGAGATCGGCGAAGCCGACGCTGCCGAGTTGCATGAAGAATGCGCGCCACGCGGGCGCGAGCGATGCGCTCGACAGCGCGGCCGCACCGCCGCGCAGCTCGTCGTAGCGGCCCGTGACCGCGGGCGCGGCGAGCGCCGCGCCGAGCTCGGCCGCGTCCTGCTGCGAACCCGTGTCGAATAGCGTCTGCATCGCGTCGGCGGCGAGATCGTCGTCGGAGGAAAGTGAAAGCACGATTCGATTCTTCAAAGGCGGGCGGCCCGCGCCGCCGCGAGGCGAACGCCGCCCGCGCGCGGCGCGCGCCGCTCATCGATGTCGAATCCTAACATTCTTGCCCGGCGCGGCACGCCCGCTGCGCCGCGCACGCCCGCCGCGCGCGGCGTTGCCGACACCCTCGCCGCATCGCGCAACCGCTGCGCCGCCCGAATCCGTTCAGCCACGCCGCAAATCCAGCGTGAACGGAAACTCGCGGCTCGGCGCGGCGGGCTCGGCCGTCATCGCGCCCGGCGTGTGCCCCATCGACACGAAGCGCGCGAGCCGCCTGCTTTCTGCTTCGTAAGCGTTCACGGGGAACGTGTCGTAGTTGCGGCCGCCGGGGTGCGCGACGTGATATCGGCAGCCGCCGAGCGAGCGCCGCATCCACGTGTCGACGATGTCGAACGTGAGCGGCGCGTGCACGCCGATCGTCGGATGCAGCGCCGAAGGCGGCGCCCACGCCTTGTAGCGCACGCCGGCGACGTATTCGCCGGCGGTGCCGGTCGGCTGCAGCGGCAGCGCGCGGCCGTTGACGGTCACGACGTAGCGGCTGTCGTTCAGCCCGCTCACGTGGACCTCGAGCCGCTCGAGCGACGAATCGACGTAGCGCACGGTGCCGCCGATCGCCCCTTCCTCGCCCATCACGTGCCACGGCTCGAGCGCGCCGCGCAGCGCGAGCGCGACGCCGCGCACCGCGATCTGCCCGAACAGCGGAAAACGGAATTCGAAGTGCGGCGCGAACCATGCCGGATCGAACGCGAAGCCCGCTTCGCGCATTTCGGTCAGCACGTCGTCGAAATCCATCCTGACGAACGTCGGCAGCAGGAAGCGATCGTGCAGCGCGGTGCCCCAGCGCGCGAGCGGAGTCTCATACGGCGCGCGCCAGAAGCGCGCGATCAGCGCGCGCAGCAGCAGTTGCTGGACGACGCTCATCCGCGCGTGCGGCGGCATCTCGAACGCGCGCAGCTCGAGCAGGCCGAGGCGCCCCGTCGCCGAATCCGGCGAATAAAGCTTGTCGATGCAGAATTCGCTGCGGTGCGTGTTGCCCGTCACGTCGATCAGCAGATTGCGCAGCACGCGGTCGACGAGCCACGGCGGCATGTCGTCGCCGTAGCGCAGCTTGTTGCGGCGGATCTCGGCGAACGCGATGTCCAGCTCGTAGACCTGATCGTCGCGCGCCTCATCGACGCGCGGCGCCTGGCTCGTCGGGCCGATGAAGAGCCCCGAGAACAGATAGGACAGCGACGGATGATTGTGCCAATACGCGATCAGGCTCGCGAGCAGGTCGGGACGGCGCAGGAACGGGCTGTCCGCGGGCGTCGCGCCGCCGAGCACGAAGTGATTGCCGCCGCCCGTGCCGACATGCCGGCCGTCGACCATGAACTTCTCGCTCGACAGCCTGGATCGATACGCGGCGTCGTACAGGAATTCGGTGTGCTGAACGAGCTCGTCGAAGTCGTGCGCCGGATGGATGTTCACTTCGATCACGCCGGGATCGGGCGTCACCTGGAGCATCTTCAGGCGCGCGTCGCGCGGCGGCGGATAGCCTTCGAGCACGAGCTTCACGTCGAGCGACTCAGCCGTCAGCTCGACCGTCGTCAGCAGATCGAGATAGTCCTCGAGCGCCGCGACCGGCGGCATGAACACGTAGAGCACGCCATTGCGCACCTCGACGCACAGCGCCGTGCGCGTGATCCATGCGGCGGACTCGAAGCGCTGCGGATAGCGCGCGCGCAGCGCGTTCGCGTCCGGCAGCGCGCCCTGCGGCGCGAACGGATCGCGCTCGACGAGATACGGATAATCGCCGCGGCTCACCCACGGCAGCGAATCGAGCGGCAGACGGTAGCCCATCGGAGAATCGCCCGGCACGAGATACATCCGCTCGTCGCGGAAGAACCACGGGCCCGTCTCCCAGCGCGGCCCCGCGAGCGCCGGATTCGGCGCGAGCGGCTTGAGCGGCAGCACGTAGCCGATCACGCTGTCGAGCTGCTGCGAGAACACCTTGCGCAGCCGCGCGCGCTCGAGCTCGTCGTCGAGCCGCGCATCGAACGGATCGACGTTCACCGGCAGTTGCCGCTCGCGCCACAGGTAATACCAGACGTCCTCGTAGCCGGGCGTCACGTAATCGCTCGTGATACCGAGGCGCGCCGCGAGCGCGCGGACGAAGCGCTCGGCGTCCGCGGTCGTATGGGCCGACGGCTCGCGCTCGTCGGCGAAGCGCGCCGGATCGCGCCAGACGGGCTCGCCGTCCGCGCGCCAAAACACGGACAGCGCCCAGCGCGGCAACTGCTCGCCCGGATACCACTTGCCCTGGCCGAAGTGCAGGAAGCCGCCCGCGCCGTACTCGGCGCGCAGCTTCTGCACGAGCGACGTCGCATGGCCGCGCTTCGTCGGCCCGAGCGCGTCGGTGTTCCATTCGGCGCCGTCGCGGTCGTCGATCGACACGAACGTCGGCTCGCCGCCCTGCGTGAGGCGCACGTCGCCCGCCTCGAGCTCGGCGTCGACCTGCGCGCCGAGCCGCAACACGTGCCGCCACGCTTCGTCGGTGTACGGCTTCGTCACGCGCGGCGATTCGTAGATGCGCGTGACGCGCATCTCGTGCTCGAACTCGACCTCGCATTCGTCGACGAGCCCCTCGACGGGCGCGGCGCTCGTCGGCTGCGGCGTCGCGGCGAGCGGAATATGGCCCTCGCCCGCGAGCAGTCCGGACGTCGGATCGAAGCCGATCCAGCCCGCGCCCGGCAGGTACACCTCGCACCACGCGTGCAGATCGGTGAAGTCGACCTCGGCGCCGCTCGGGCCGTCGAGCGACTTCACGTCGGGCGTCAGCTGGATCAGATAGCCGGACACGAAGCGCGCGGCGAGACCGAGATGACGACACAACTGCACGAGCAGCCAGCCGCTGTCGCGACACGAGCCCGATGCGAGCGTGAGCGTCTCCTCGGGCGTCTGCACGCCCGGCTCGAGCCGCACGACATAGCGGATGTCACGCTGTAACTGTTGGTTCAGCGCGACGAGGAAGTTCACGGTGCCCGGCGGCGTGCGGTCGATCGATTCGAGATACGAACGAAATGCGTCGGACGCGCTCGTATCGGGATCGCACGCGAGATACGGCGCAAGCTCGCGGCGCAGCGCATCGTCGTAATCGAACGGAAAGGTTTCCGCGCGCTCCTCGAGGAAGAAGTCGAACGGGTTGTAGACCGACATCTCGGCGACGAGATCGATCGCGATCTCGAACGTGCGCGTCTGCTCGGGAAACACGAGCCGCGCCATGTAGTTCGCGAACGGGTCCTGCTGCCAGTTGACGAAGTGCTGCGCGGGCTCGATCTTCATCGAATACGACAGGATCGGCGTGCGGCAATGCGGCGCGGGCCGCAGGCGCACGACTTGCGGCCCGAGGTGGACGAGCCGGTCGTAGCGGTAGCGGGTGACGTGGTGAAGCGCGACGTGAATGGACATGGCGTGGGCCGTTCGTTGCGGTTGCAGGGGCGTCGGGATGAGACGGCGTGGCGGCGCGGGGCGGCGCGAACGCGCCGCCGTCCGTTGCGCCGCGTGGCGGCTCGCGGGCGCGTCAGACGAGTTCCGGGGATTGGATCACGCTGATCTCGACGCCGACCGGCTTCGCGCCGGGACCGTAGACCGGCATCGTGTCGCGATAATCGAGGCCCGCCGCGATCCGCACGTAACGCTCGTCCGGGCAACGGTTCATGAACGGATCGAAGCCGACCCAGCCGAGCCCTTCGATGTACGCCTCGGCCCACGCGTGGCCCGATTGCGGCTGCATCGCGACCGCCGCTTCCTGTATCGCGACGCTCGTCTGGCGCACCGCGTCGCCCGGCGCTTCGTGCGCGCCGTCCGCGTCATGCCGCATCTGCATCGCCTGCTGCGCGACGCCGCTCGCCTGATGCAGCGCTTCGGCGATCCGCTGCATCGAGCCGTCCGTCAGCAAATAGCCCGACACGTAACGCGCCGGAATCTTCAGCGCGCGCGCCGTCGCGACGAACACGTGCGCGTGGTCGCGGCTCGTGCCGACGCCGCTTTGCAGCGCGGTCTCCGCGTCGCGCGGCGCCGCCTGCGCGTTCGGCTCGTAGGCGATCCGGCTGTGCACCTCGGTCATCAGCCAATGCAGCGCATCGAGGCTCTTGTGCTCGATCGGCAGCGCGTCGGCGAGCGCGCGAATCGCGTCGCCCGCGCGCGTGAGGTCGGTCGCGCGCTCGAACACCCACGGCGGCGCATACGAATCGGCGTTGCCGAGGATGCCGGCGCGATCCTGCGTCTCGACGACGCCCGCCGCGATGATCGCGATCTCCGGCTTGTCGCGATCGTGCCGCACGAGGTCGACGCGATTGCCGAGTCCATCCGCGTACGTGAGCGTCGGCTCGACGCCGTCGATCGTCACCTGCCAGGCCCTCACGGTCTGGCTCGGGCCGCTTTGCGGGCGCAGCCGCAGGCGCTGCAGCACGTACGCAGCGTGTTCGTCGAATTGGAAGCGCGAGATGTGGCGGATGGCGAGGCGCATGGCTGATCTCAATCGAAGTTGTAGGCTTGGGCGATTTCGATGCCGAGACTGTTGTTCTTGGCGATGAAATCCGTCAGAAACTCGTGCAGCCCGCTCTTGAAGATGCGTTCGACCGTGTTGTCTTCGAGCGACTGCTTGATTTTGGCGGCCGTTTCGTGACAACCGTGCGTGACGCCGTAATCTTTCGCGAGATGCTCGAGGCTCGACACGACGCGTCCGTAGCAATAGCGCAGCGAACGCGGCATCCGTCCGTTCAGGATCAGGTAGTCGGCGATGTTCGTCGGCTTGTATTGCACGTCGTAGACCCAGCGATACGACCGGTGCGCGGCGACGCAGCGCAGGATCGATTCCCACTGATAGTTGTCGAGGATCGTGCCGACGTGCGACACCGACGGCAGCAGCAGGTGATACTTGACGTCGAGAATCCGCGCGGTGTTGTCCGCGCGCTCGATGAACGCGCCGATCTGCGCGAAATCGAAGATCTCGTTGCGCAGCATCGTGCTGTAGAAGCTGCCGAGGATCAGCGCGGTCTCGCGCTTGATCTCGTCGAGGATCGCGGGCAGCGCGCTCGCGCGGATCGGCTGCGCGAGCGCGCGCTTGATCGCGAGCCACGCGCCGTTCACGCTCTCCCACGCCTCGCGCGTGAGCGCCGTGCGCACCATCCGCGCGTTCGAGCGTGCGCATTCGATGCACGACAGCACGCTCGACGAATTGTCGCGATCGCGCAGCAGATAGTCGGCGACCGTGTCGGCCGCATAAGTTTCGTACTTCTGACGATAGCCGTCGTCCGCGCCGGAGCTGACGAGCACCGACGACCACTCCGCCGGCGCGTCCGACGTGCGGGTGAGCGCCATCCGCAATCCCGCGTCGACGATCCGCGCGGTGTTCTCCGCTCGCTCGATATAGCGATACATCCAGTAAAGACCGCTTGCTGTGCGTCCGAGAAGCATGTTTGCCGTCCACTCCGATCGTTGTTCGGTGCGGCGCGCCCCTACGCGCGCGCCGCGCGCGCATGCGCCGCCTCGCGCGTGCGTCAGTCGGCGAGCACCCAGGTATCCTTGGTGCCGCCGCCCTGGCTAGAGTTGACGACGAGCGAACCCTCCTTCAACGCGACCCGCGTCAAGCCGCCCGGCGTGATGCGAATCCGGTCGGACACGAGCACGAATGGCCGCAGATCGACGTGGCGCGGCGCGAGGCCCTTCTCCGTCAGGATCGGCGTCGTCGACAGCGCGAGCGTCGGCTGCGCGATGTAGTTCGACGGTTTCGCGCGCAGCTTCGCCGCGAACGCTTCGCGCTCGGCCTTCGACGCGGCCGGGCCGACCAGCATCCCGTAGCCGCCCGAGCCGTGCACCTCCTTCACGACGAGTTCCTCCAGATGCTCGAGCACGTACTTGAGGCTGTCCGCTTCCGCGCAGCGCCAGGTCGGCACGTTCTCGAGCATCGCCCGGCGGCCGGTGTAGAACTCGACGATCTCCGGCATGTACGAGTAGATCGCCTTGTCGTCGGCGATGCCCGTGCCGGGCGCGTTCGCGATCGTCACGTTGCCCGCGCGATAGACGTCCATGATCCCCGCGACGCCCAGCACCGAATCCGGTCGGAAGGTGAGCGGATCGAGGAACGCGTCGTCGAGGCGGCGATACAGCACGTCGATCGGCTTGAAACCTTCGGTCGTGCGCATCGCTACGCGATCGCCTATCACCTGCAGATCGCTTCCTTCGACGAGATGCACGCCCATCTGGTCGGCGAGGAACGCGTGCTCGTAGTACGCGGAGTTGTGAATGCCGGGCGTGAGCACCGCGACGGTGGGGTTGTCCGCGTTGCCGCCGGGCGGGCAGACGGCCGCGAGCGACTGACGCAGCAGTTGCGGATAGGTTTCGACGGGCCGCACCTTCACCTGCTGGAACAGCTCGGGGAAGAGCTGCATCATCGTTTCGCGGTTCTCGAGCATGTACGACACGCCGGACGGCGTGCGCGCATTGTCTTCGAGTACGTAGAACTGATTTTCCGCAGTCCGGACGATGTCGACGCCGATGATGTGCGTGTAAACGTTTCCGGGCGGCCTGAAATCGATCATCTCGGGCAGGAACGCATCGTTGTGCGCGATCAGGTGCTTCGGCACGATCCCCGCGCGGACGATCTCCTGACGGTGATAGATGTCGTCGAGGAACGCATTGAGCGCCATCACGCGCTGCTCGATCCCCTGCGACAGCCGATTCCATTCGTGTCCGGAAATGATCCGGGGCACGATGTCGAAAGGAATCAGCCGCTCGGCGGCCTCGGCGTCGCCATAAACGGCGAACGTGATGCCGGTCTTGCGGAACACGCCCTCGGCGTCATGCGCCTTCTGGGCCAGGCTCGCGGGGTCCTGCGTGTCGAGCCATTGCTTCAAGCGCTCATACGGCGCGCGTACGGTATCGCCGGGTTGCAGCATTTCGTCGAACGGCTTCATCGAAAAGTTCTCCATCCATCATTCACTCGGCATCTCTCCATGCCGAACCGGCGCAATGCGTAGCGAGCAAAGAGCGTGCCTTGTTGGAATCCGTTTCGCGGTTTGATTTGGCACTTTTACGCGGCACGCCGCACCACGAAGGTGCGGCCGCCAGTTGGCGGCATGCGCCGACTCGGCGCAGCCGGCGTCGCCCGCGTGGCTAGCGTGGCAGATTTCCGGCGTGTCTGTCTATGCGGGCGATCACCCCGGGGGACGGATCGAACCGCCCTCCGGATTTTATGGATTAACCAGATAGTTAATATCCGGAGACGCGACCCGCACGGAGACGACTGCGATTCACGTAATGGACCGGAACGTGAGGCTGAATTGGCGACGCGAATTGGCGACGCCGCCCCCGGCGCCCAAGAAGCGCTCGAGCATTTTGATCATGCACCAACAGAAATCGAATGGACTACGAATAGCCCGGAAGCTTCCTGATTTGCACGAATAGCGAGCGGACGCAGCCGTCGCCTCCGTATCTATCGCGTAAGACAGCAAGTGTGCCTCGGCCCCCCCGGCCTGGAATCCATTCGGCTTCCCGACGGCCGGCAAGACGAGGCGAGACGTCTCACCGCTCCAAATCGCCGCGCCGGCCGTCGAATTAACCCTACTCGCAAATGAGAATCGTTTGCATTTAAGGCAAAACTATCCGATGATGTGCTCCGTTCATCGACCGATACCGAAGCCTCGACCATGGATGCCATCGCCGCTGCGGCGCCCGCGCGCGCCGCCGTCGCCGCCGTCGCCGCCGCCGCCGACAACCCGCACGGCCTGCTGCGGGGACTGCTTTCGCGCCGTTCCCGCTGGCCGCTGACCGAGCCCGCGCCCGGCCCGCGCGAGCTCGACGCGATCTTCGACGCCGCTCTTTGCGCCCCCGACCACGGCAATCTGCGCCCGTGGCGCTTCGTCGTCATCCGGGGCGCGGCGCGCCACGCGTTCGGCGACCTGCTCGTCGAACTCGCCGATGCGAGAGCGCCCGACGATCCGCCCGGTTCGCACGAGCATCGTCGCGGCAAGGCGCTGGCCGCGCCCCTCATCGTCGCGCTCGGCACCGCGCTGAACCGCACGTCGAAGGTGCCGGAGATCGAGCAGTTGCTCGCCGTCGGCGCGGCCGCGATGAACATGCTCAATGCGATCCATCAGCTTGGCTACGGCGGATTCTGGGCAACGGGCGTCGACTCGTACGAGCCGGCGCTGCGCGACGCGCTCGGCTTCGGCCCGAACGAAAGTCTCGTCGGGTTCCTGTTCGTCGGCACGCCGGCAGAGCCCGCGAGCGGCGCACGGCGCCCGGATCGCAGCGCGCACGTGCGCGAATGGCTCGGCCCCGCACGCTGACCGCCGCGCCGATCGACATCGATGCGCGGCCCGCCGATCGCGGGCCGCTCTGAACCCGGAGGTTCCGCCATGCATTTCCCTCATGCCGACACGAGCGGCGCACCACTCGCCGACGCCGACGCCGCATCGCGCGACACCGACGCCGAGCGGGTCGTGCTGACCGCGGTGCGCACCTGGCTGCATCCGTGCGCCGCCGCCGGCGAAGACGCGCGTCGCGGCCGGCGGTCGTGGCGCGACGTACTGGCCGCCGCCGGCCTGCGCGCCGACGGCCTCGTGCACTTCGACATGCTGATGCGCTTCCTGACGTGCGACGCGTGTCATCCGCTCGACACGCACTGCCGCTGCACGAGCGGGCTCGCCAGCGACGAGGCTCGGCTCTTGCAGGCGCTCGCCCATCTGCAATCGACGCGCAGCGAAGCGGCGCTGCGCGCGCTCGCCGACTGGCTGCCGCGCTGCGCGGACAGCGGCGTGCTGAAGATCGCCCGCTGGTTCTCCATCGCACTGCTCGACGCGGGGCTCGCGATCCGCGTTCCCGCGCAGCCCGCCGCCTACGTGCACTGACGAGATCAGTCACGCGCGCGCGGCGAACATGTCGCCGCACAAACGCCCGGTGGCGGCTCGCGCGAATCAAGCACGGCTTCGTCGGGCGCGCGGCGGGCACACGGGTTGCGACGCCCGATGCTCAGCCCGTCACCTGCAACACGAGCCGCGTTTTTCTACGCCCGGCGACGAGCCGCCAAATCGCCGTTCGCAACACGGGCACGGCACGATTCCACCCGGTCAACCTCCTAAGTTTCGCGGTAACGCTCGCTGCCGGGCACACGATAGGCTGCGGTCTCTTTGCTTGCGGCTTTCTTCCCGGAGCGACTCGAACGGCCGGGGCGGCGGCGCACGTCTCGCGCGCCGGACTCGCACGGATTTCGCCGCGCCTGCCATTTCTGGTAGGCCTGCGAACGCGCGGCGTCATCTACCATCCTGACGGAATCCTCAGAAGAAAGCGCAAGCCTCATATTTCGATATCCAAAACAATCGACGCATCTTTACCACACTGCGGACCGCGAGCTGTGTCATTTCTCACCTGGACTCACTTGGAGGAACGCTACATGAAGTCGCACTTCGATGCGCCGTCATCTCGCCGGCGGGCGCGCGGCGCCGTCACGCTCGGTGCCACCGCCACGCTTGCCGCTTCGCTTGCCGCATTGCTCGCGCCCATCGACGATGCAGCCGCGCACGGCGCGGTCGGCTTCCCGATCGCGCGTCAATACCAATGCCGCCTCGAGGGCGGCTATTGGGACCCGCCCAACGGCTCGGGAATCCCGAACAACGATTGCCGCGCCGCCTATCGCGCAGGCAGCAATTCGGCTTACCCTTTCACGCAATGGAACGAGGTGTCCGCGAACCCGGTCGGCCAGGGCAACGATCTCGCGCAACTGAAGGCCGCGGTGCCTGACGGCCTGCTGTGCGCGGGCGGCGACACGTCGAAGGCCGGTCTCGACAAGGCGCCGACTGCACTCTGGCGCAAGACGCAACTGACACCACGCAACGGCCACATTGAACTCCTCTGGGAGAACACGACCTCGCACAATCCGGCGCGCATGCGCGTGTTCATCTCGAAGCCGTCGTACGATCCGTCGCGACCGCTGCGCTGGGACGACCTGCAGCAGATCTACGAAGCGCCGGCTCCCGCGCCCGTCCCCGCGAACGGCGCGGGCCATCTGCCCGGCTCGATCCAGTCGTTCTACAAGCTCGACGTGACGCTGCCACCGGGCCGCAGCGGCGACGCCGTGCTGTACAGCTACTGGCAGCGCATCGACGCGGGCAACGAAGGCTTCTTCAACTGCAGCGACGTGACGATCGCCGCGGACGAGAGCGCATCGGGCTTCCCGTGGGTCGCGACGCATGCGTTCGTCGAGCCGGGCGTCGTGCCGCAAGCCGGCCAACAGGTTCGCTTCCGCGTGATGGGCACCGACGCGCGCGGCGCGGAAGTCGTTGACGTGCGGCAGCCGATCACGCCGTACAACACCAATCGCAGCGTGTGGGCGAAGCAGATCGCCGATCAGGTCAACGGCCGCTACGGCAACATCGCGCGAATCGGCGTGCGCTCGGGCAACACGATCTACTTCGACACGACGAACCTGAACGCGAACAAGGTCTGGCTGCAGCCGAACTACAGCAGCGCGCTCGGCGTCGTCGGCGCGAAATAGCGGGCCGCCGTCCGTTCCGGACGGGCGGCCGCGCATCGCCGCAAGCCGGCGCCGCGCAGCCGCCTTACATAGCGTGCTTGCGGATATTCCCTCGATATCCGCATTGGGCGACGCATCTCGATCCTCGATGCGCCGCCTTTTTTTTGCCCTCTCGCGTCCGGGCCGGCCGGATAGGAAATACCGATTCCGATCATTGAAACAAGCAATTTCACAGAATCGCACCCCATCGCCATACTGGCGCTTCCTGATCACACACCGATTCAAGAGGAAGCGCAAATGCCGATCATCAACAGCCAGATCAAACCGTTCAAGGCCACCGCGTATCACAACGGCGACTTCGTGCAAGTCAGCGACGAGACCCTGAAGGGCAAATGGTCCGTCGTCGTGTTCTATCCGGCCGACTTCACGTTCGTGTGCCCGACGGAGCTGGGCGATCTGGCAGACCGCTACGCCGAATTCCAGAAGCTCGGCGTTGAAATCTACGCGGTGTCGACCGATACGCACTTCACGCACAAGGCATGGCACGACACGTCGGACACGATCTCGAAGATCAAGTATCCGATGATCGGCGATCCGACGCTCGCGATCTCGCGCAACTTCGACGTGCTGATCGAGGAAGAAGGCCTCGCGCTGCGCGGCACGTTCGTGATCAACCCGGAAGGCGAGATCAAGCTGTGCGAGATCCACGACAACGGCATTGGCCGCGACGCGGGCGAGCTGCTGCGCAAGGTCCAGGCCGCGCAGTACGTCGCCGCGCACCCGGGCGAGGTCTGCCCCGCCAAATGGACGCCGGGCGCCGACACGCTCACGCCGTCGCTCGACCTGATCGGCAAGATCTGAAGCCGCGCGGCGGCAGTGCCCGCCGTGCGCGTCAAGCAGGCCGCGTCTCGCAGCGGCCCGCGCCCCGCACCGCTGCGTCCGTCGCCGTATCGCATCGCGCGACGGCCGCGCGTACGGCCCATTCTCGTTACGGAATCCGAATCGTCATGCTGGACGCCAATCTCAAGACTCAGTTGAAATCGTACCTCGAGCGGATCAACCGTCCGGTCGAGCTCGTCGCGACGCTCGACGACGGCGACAAGTCGCGCGAGCTGCGCGCGCTGCTCGACGAGATCGCGTCGCTGTCGCCGCGAGTCGCCGTCGTCGAGCGCCGCGACAACGCCGAGCGCAAGCCGTCGTTCTCGGTCGGCGAGCCCGGCAAGGCGGCCGGCATCCGCTTCGCCGGCATTCCGATGGGCCACGAATTCACGTCGCTCGTGCTCGCGCTGCTGCAAGCGGGTGGCCATCCGCTCAAGCTCGACGACGACGTGATCGAGCAGATCCGCGCGCTCGACGGCGATTACGCGTTCGAAACGTATATCTCGCTCACCTGCCAGAACTGCCCGGAGGTCGTGCAGGCGCTCAACGTGATGGCGCTCGTCAATCCGCGCATCCGCCACGTGATGATCGACGGCGCGCTGTTCCAGGACGAAATCGAAGCGCGCCGCATCATGGCCGTGCCGACGATTTTCCTGAACGGCGAAACGTTCGGCCAGGGCCGCAGCAGCGTGAAGGAGATCCTCGCGAAACTCGACAGCGGCGCGAGCCGGCGCGCGGCGCAGGCGCTCGCGGCGAAGCCGGTGTTCGACATGCTGATCGTCGGCGGCGGGCCCGCGGGCGCGGCGGCCGCGATTTACGCGGCGCGCAAGGGCATCGAGACGGGCGTCGTCGCCGAGCGCTTCGGCGGGCAGGTGCTCGACACGATGGCAATCGAAAACTTCGTGTCGGTGAAGGAAACCGAAGGGCCGAAGTTCGCCACCGCGCTTGAGCAGCACGTGAAGCAATACGAAGTCGACGTGATCGACGTGCAGCGCGCGGACAAGCTCGTCCCGGGCCGCGTCCACGAAATTCGTCTCGCGAGCGGCGCGGTGCTGAGGGCGAAGGCCGTCGTGCTCGCGACGGGCGCGCGCTGGCGCGAAATCGGCGTGCCCGGCGAGCGCGAGTACCGCAACCGCGGCGTCACGTACTGCCCGCATTGCGACGGACCGCTCTTCAAGGGCAAGCGCGTCGCCGTGATCGGCGGCGGCAATTCGGGCGTCGAAGCGGCGATCGATCTCGCCGGCATCGTCCGCGAAGTCACGCTGATCGAATACGGCGCGCAACTGCGCGCGGACGACGTGCTGCAGCGCAAGCTGCGCAGCCTCGCGAACGTGACGGTGATCATGCAGGCGCGCACGACCGAACTCACGGGCGACGGCGCGAAGCTGAACGGGCTCGTCTACGAGGACATGCGCACCGGCGAGGCGAAGCGCGTCGAGCTCGAAGGCGTGTTCGTGCAGATCGGCCTCGTGCCGAACACCGAATGGCTGAAGGGAACGGTCGAGTTGTCGAAGCACGGCGAGATCGTCGTCGACGCGCGCGGCGCGACGTCGGTGCCGGGCGTGTTCGCCGCCGGCGACGTGACGACCGCGCCGTACAAGCAGATCGTGATTGCGGTCGGCGAGGGGGCGAAGGCTTCGCTTAGCGCGTTCGACTACCTGATCCGCAGCGAAGCGGATGCGGGGCTGGCGGCCGACGTCGAAGCCGCGGCGAGCGCGGAGAGCGTCGCCGCCTGACCCGCGCGCCATTCGTTCTACCCACTACCGTTGGCCCTCGTGGCGATGTGGAGAGCATCGTGACGAGGGCTTTTTTTGATGCCGAGCCGCGATGGCCCGGCGCATCGAGCGTTCGTGCATCGTGTCGAGCCGGAGAAGCATCCAAAGCACGCCCCGCCCGCCCCGCCGGCCGCTCGCGACGCTGGCATCGAGCGGGCCCCGAACGTGCGCGCTCAGGGCGCGACGAAGAACAGCCAGACCGCGCAAACAAAGCCGACTGTCCAGACCAGCGAGCGCAGCGTCGCCCAGTTCAGCAGATAAAGCACGCCGTACAGTGCGCGCGACGCGACGAAAACGACCGCGAGTTGATCGACGCGCTGCGCGTTCGCGCCGTTGTGCCATGCGACGACGAGCGCCGCGGTGAGGAGCGCGAGCGCCTCCCACGAGTTCTGATGCACGGCGAACGCGCGCGCCCGCCAGCCTTCGAGTTGCGCGAGATAGCGGCGCGGCTCGTGATTGTCGTACTGCTTGCCCGACTTCGCGCACATCGTCCAGACGAACGGCGTCAGTGCGGTGATCAGCAGGCAAGTTTGCGACACCGTCATGTTTCCCCTCCCCTATTGATTATGGTGAACTGGTTAAATTGTCGCGATCGAAGCGCGGCACGGTTCGCCGCCGCGCCAGCCGAACTATACGGCATCGCATCGGCGCGGCAACGGGATCGACGGGAAAAAACAGGCGGATTTCGCTCGAACCGATGTCGAATACGAAGTCTAGGAAGCAAGCGTGCGGCATCGTGCAAGGCATCGCATGCCGCACGGCGCGCGGCGCGCGGCGGCATGCGACGCGCACGCACGCCGTCTGCTTGCGCCGCCCGGAAGACGAGCGCCGCAAACGGACGAAAGGCGCTCGCGTTGCGCGCGCCGCGTTCCCGCCGAAATCGGCGGGCGAGCCGCGTCAGGCATGTGCCGCGTCGAACGCGACATAGTCGGCGATGCTGAAGAACCGGTATTCGCTCAACAGGTCCGGCCCGGGGAAACCCTCCGGATGAATGCGTCCGTGGATCGCGTCTCGCGGGCACAGGCCCGCCATGCACATCGCGAGCATGAATTCGTCGAACGGCGCCATGAACTGCCGCGACAGGAAGTGCATCCCCCAATTGAACACCGACGGCAATTGCTCGGTGCGCGTCCAGCGCTCCGGCTCGGCGACCGCGTCGTCCAGCAGGCTCGCGGCCCAAGGGCTGTGCCCTTCGACGACGAGGAAGCCGTGCTTCGCGTGCGGCTTCCAGCGCGCGACGAAATCGATCAGGTCGGCGGCCGCGACGTAGCCGGGCACGAGCCCTTCGGCATCGCTGTACGCGACGCGAAACGCACGCTTGATCTCGTCAAGCGGAACCGGCAGCGCCGCATCGTCCGATACGGTCAGTTGTCCCGGATAGTAACGCTCGACGACGCTGCGCAGATGCGCGCGATCGACCTGCCGCAGATGGCGCTCGAGAATCGCGTCGGCGGCGTCGCCGCTGCGCACGCCGAGGCGGCGGTTGTGCACGAGGAACATGAACGTGTGCAGCAGATCGCTCAGCCGCGCCGCGCGGCGGCTGCCGTCCGGAGCCTTCAGCGTCAGGCCGCTCGCCGCCACCGCTTCGTCGTAGCGATCGGGCCGCGAGATGTCCGCGTCGATCACGCGAACGTGCACGCCCGGCACGTCGCTCAGCTCGGACAGCGTGTCCGCCGCGCGGCTGCGCGCCGATTCGTTGTAGTCCGCGCCGATCACGATGAGCGGATACTCGGCGAGATGCCGGCCGCGCCGCGTCGACTGGATCACGTATTGCGCGAGGCGCCGAAGCGCGCTGCCGTCGCCGCAGCCCATGTCGGAGATGCCGGCCGGCTGCTGGTCGAGCGGCGTGTCGTCGAACAGGCGCCGAATGATCTTCGTCGTGATTTCCTTCGACGCCGGACCCGACCCGGCGCCGCTCGACGCATACACGTTCATCACGCGATCGACGTGCCCGTCGCGATCGACGTCGAGCGGATCGGGATCGCCGAACAGCAGTTCGTCGAGCAGCGCATACGAGCGCAGATACGACGCGGCGAGCCCCGCATACGGCGCGGCGATCGGCCGATGAATCCGGCCCGCTTCGTTGAGCCGCACGCGCGCGCCGTCGGCCTCGACTTCCGCCGCGCCCGCGTGACGCATCAGCGCCCAGGCGGCGCGCAGCGTGACGCGGTCCGCGTGCGGCCACGCATCGGCGGCCGACACCCAGTCGCGCTGCGCGTCGAACGCCTCGAAGAAGCTCGGCGCGGCCTTGCCTTGCTGCTTGCCCTGTTTCTCGAACACCGGCATGTCGAGCGCGACCCACGTCGGGCCGAGCAGCAGCCCGTCCATCGCGGTGCGAAGCTGCGCGTGGACGTGCCGCTCGAGCCCGTCGCGCGGTTCCGGCAGCGGCCACCCTTCGACGCAGATGCGCGCGAGATCCGCGTAGAGCGCGCTTTCGTCGTCGTCCGTGCGGCGACGATGGCAGAGCGCATGCAGGTGCTGCAGCATCGACGTCGCGTCGGCCAATCGCGTGAAGAGCGGCCGCTGCGCGTTCACGCACTCGACGACGCACGCGCCGGCCGGCGTCAGCGCATAGTCGGCCTGCTCGTCGCCGCTGCCGAGCGTCACCCAGCCGGCGAGGCCGAGCAGGTTCAGCGCGCCCCACAGCAGGCCGAGGTTGAGCGTCGGATCGGCCTTGCGCGTGGCGGCGAACGCGCGCATCGAGCGGGGCTCGCCGGCCTTCAGGGCGTCGAACGCGCCCGCGAGCACCAGGCGCGTGAGCGTCGGCACGAGCACGATGCCGTTCGCCCAGTTGCAACTGCGCGTGTAGGCCATCACGCGCTGCGCGTCGTCGCTGCCGATGCGCAGCGTCGCCGCCTGAACGTCGCGGCGGGTTTCGATCGGTGCGCCGGCGTCGACGATCTCGACGTTCAGCGGCGTGCCGAGCGGCACGCCGAGCAGCTTGCAGCTGTCGTTCGCATGCGAGCGGAGGTAGTTTTCGAGCTGCGCGGTCAGGGTGCCGGCAGACGTGGCAAGTTCACAAAGCGACTGCATGATCGGATGCGCCTCACATGGAAGAAGAAATGTCGGACGGAGCCGCGTCCGCGTGCGGGCGCGCGCCTTGGTCCGTTCGGGTGGCGAGATGCGTCGCCAATGCGTCGATCGACGCGTGGTCCCAGACGGCGGATGCGTCGACGGTCGTGCGGAACGCGTCGCTGAACGCCATCGTCAGCTCGACAGCGAGGATCGAATCGAGGCCGATGTCGGCGAAGGTCGTCTCGGCCGTCAGCGAAATCCGGCGATTGCGCAGACGCTCGCCGAGCCATGTCACCAGCCATTGCTCGTATTCCCGCTTCAGCTCGGGATCGGCCGGCGCAATCGGCGCGGACGCGACGGCCGCCACGGGTGACGGTGCGTCGTCGGCAAGCGCGATGTCCGCGTCGGACGCGTCCGGACGCGCGTCGTACTCGGCGCGCAGCAGCGGATCGAGCCGCTGCTGCGCGCCCGGCACCGTCTGCTCGATCGGGCCGATTTCGTGCTCGACGCGCCGCGCCCACTCGGCGAGCTGCGCGGCGCTCGACAATACGCGCCGCCGGCCGACCTGACGCTGCGCCGCCTCGACTGCGAGCTCGTATTGGCTCTGCGCCCATTCGAGCGTCGCGGCGTCGACGCCGCGCCGTTTCGCGGCCTGCTCGACGGCCGCGAGCAGCAGCGCCCACTGCGCGACGCTGCCGAGCCAGTAGTTGACCCAGTTCGTCGCATGCGCGGCGCCGCCGAGCGGCTCGCCGTTCGCAAGCCCGTCCTCGAGCAGTTGCTCGCCGAGCCCGCGCAGCTCGGAAGCAAGCGCGCCCGCGCCCGTTCGTTCGCTCAGATAGCCGAGCAGATCGTCGCCGCCGTTCAGCACGCGGCTGCCCAGATGCGCGAGCAGCGTCTCGGTCGGCCCCTCGAAGATCCGCGGCAGCCGCGCGTCGCGGAAGATCTGCGGCGCGAGATTCGTTTCGATGTAGCCGCGCCCGCCGAGCATTTGCATCAGCTCGTCGGAGGTTTGCGACAGAAACTCGGAGCCGAGAATCTTCGCGATCAGCAAGCCGTCTTCGGGTGCGTCGCGTCCCGCGTCGAAATCGGCGGCGAGCAGGTCGATCAGCGCGGTCAAGCCGTCGATGCGGTGCCGCAGATCGCCGAGACGCTGCCGGCTCAGCGGGTTGTCGAGCAGCAGGCCCGTGCCGATCTGGCGCCGCGCGCCGTAGCGATGCATCAGTTGCGCGCAGCGCTTCATCCCGCCGACGCAGACCGCGCCGATGCCCAGGCGTGCGAAATTCATCGTCTGCTGCGCGAGCGCCATCCCCTGTCCGGGCGCGCCGAGCCGGCACGCGTCGCTCACGCGCGCGCGATCCAGATGCAGCGTGTTCTGGATCATGCCGCGCACGCCCATCGTCAGGTCTTCCGCGCCGATCCGCAGGCCGGGCGTGCCCTGCCTGACGGCGAGCCCGACCATCCCCGCGCCGTCGGCCTGCTTCGCGAACACGTTGATCACGCCCGCCCACGCCGACGATCCGCTCCAGCTCTTCTGGCCGCTCACGAGCCAGTGATCGCCGTCGACGCGCTGCGCGGCCGCCCCGATCGCTCGCACGTTCGAGCCCGCGGCCGGCTCGGTGAGCGCGAACGCGGCGAGCGTGCGGCCCGTGGCGAGCAGCGGCAGCAGCTCGTCGCGCAGCGCGGGCTGCGCATGCAGCATGATCGGCCGGATGCCGAGCGTATTGTTCAGGCCGACGAAGAATGCCAGCGTCGAATCGATCGTCGCGAGCTGCGACACCACTTGCAGCATCTCGCGATTCGTGAAGCCGAGGCCGCCGTATGCGCGGTCGATCTGCATGCCGAGCAGCCCTTCGTTGCCGAAGTCGAGCACGATGTGCGGCGGAATCGTCCGGCGCTCGTCGATGGTTCGCGAATCGATCCGCGTGCGTGCATAGTGGCGCAGCCAGTCCTTGAGCTGCTCGACCTTCGCTGCGCTCGGCGATGCGGCGCCGCTCGGGTCGGCCACGTCGGCCGCATCGGCTTTCGCGCCCGACGCGGCGCAAGGCGCCGATGCGGCCGGCGAAGCCGGCGAGGCTGGCGAGGCCGGCGAAGCCGATGAGGCCGACGGCGTGGCCGCTCCCCGCGTCGCGTCGGCGATGCGATCGTCCGCGTCCCAGCGCGCGAGCACCGTCAGCTCGCCGTCGCGCAACCGGTTGCGGCATTCGCTGCGCCGCACCTTGCCGCTCGACGTCTTCGGCACGCTGCCGGGCGACACCAGCAGCACCGCGCCGGGGCTGATGTCGTGGCGAAGCCAGATCGATTCGCGAATGCTCTTGAGCAGCGCGTCGAGATCGCCCTTGCGATGCGTGCGCTCGATTTCGGCGACGACGACGAGCCGCTCCTCGTCGCCCGCGTCGATCGTGAACGCCGCGCAGCCGTTGGGCACCAGCTCGGGCCGGCTGCCGATCACCGCGTACTCGACGTCTTCCGAATAGTAGTTGCGCCCGGCGATGATGATCATGTCCTTCAGGCGGCCGGTGACGTACAGATCGCCGCGATGATGGAAGCCGAGGTCGCCCGTGCCCGCGAACTCCTGCCCCGCCTCGCCGCCGATGCCGCGCTGGAACGTCGCGATCGTCTGTCCGTATTGCTGCCAGTAGCCGGGCGCGACGCTCTCGCCCGCGACGCAGATCTCGCCGATTTCGTCGTCCGCGCAGCGCTCGTTCGTGTTCAGATCGCGCACGACGACCCGCTGCTCGCCGATCGCCACGCCGACGCTGACGAGCACGCGCTCGCCGTCGCGCTCCTGCATCTGCGGCGACAGGCCTTCGAACTCGCGCCGGATCATCACCTTCTGCCGCTGCAGCGCCGCCTGATCGACGCACACCGTGCGCAGCGGCCGCGGCGCGCTGCGCCCCGCGACGAGCAGCGTGCATTCGGCGAGGCCGTAGCAGGGCTTGAAGCGTTCGGGATCGAAGCCCGTCGGCGCGAAACGCTGAGCGAACTCCGCGAGCGTGCCGTAGCGGACCGACTCCGCGCCGCTGTAAGCGGTCTTCAGGCAGCTCAGGTCGAGCGTCGCGAGCTGCTCGTCCGGGATGCGGCGGCTGCACATCCGATAGGCGAAGTCGGGCGCGCCCGTCACGTCCGCGCGAAAGTCGCTGATCGCGCGCAGCCACAGGAACGGATGCTGGATGAAACGCTCGGGCGCCATCAGCGCGCAACGGAAGCCGCCGAACAGCGATGTCAGGATGCCGCCGATCAGCCCCATGTCGTGATAAGGCGGCAGCCAGCTCACCATCGTGCTCTCTTCGTGATAGCCCATCCATTCGCCGATCAGCGTGAGGTTGTGCATCAGGTTGCCGTGCGTGACCATCACGCCCTTCGGCTTGCCGGTCGTGCCCGACGTGTACTGCAGGAACGCGACGTGAGAAGGCGCGACGGCCGCCGGCTCGAGCGACGCGTCGAGCGGCTTCGCGGCATCGAGATCGAGCAGCGCGACGTGCGACGCCGCGGTGTCTTCGAGCAGCTTCGTGCAGCGCGCGAAATCGTCGCCCGTGCAGAGGATCGCCTTCGCGCCCGCGCTCTCGACGATGCCGACGATGCGCGCCGCGTGCTGCCGGTTGCGCGGCGGATAGACCGGCACCGCAACCGCGCCCGCGTACAGGCAGCCGAGAAAGCCGCAGATGTAGTCGAGGCCGGGCCGGCACAGCAGCAGCACGCGCTCGCCGACGCCGACTGATTGCCGCTGCAGCAGCAGCGCGACGCGGCGCGCCGAGCGGTCGAGATCCGCGAATGTGATCGATTGCTGCTGCTCGTCGTCGGGCTGACCGCTCAAGAACAGATAGGCGACTTTCTCGCCCCTCTTCGCCGCGCGCGAACGCAGCAGCTCGTTGATCGTCTTCGGCAGATTGGTGGTGGTCATGACGTCATCCGACAGAAAATGAAACCCACGGTCGTGGTGGTAGCGTTCGGCGGCCGGCGCCGAAGATCCGAGGTGAGCCGGCCGGTGGGGCAATCGGCGCAGAGGTCGCCCGCGCCGGCGGTCGCGCGCCTACGCGGCGCGCTGAAACAGGTCGATCATTCGTTCCATGCTCTTCAGATGCAGCGCGCGCGGCACCACTTTCGCGCTGCGCGCCGCGTAGCGCTCGGTCCATAGCTGCGCGAGCGCGCGCGTCGCGGCCGCATCGCCGCGCGTCGCGCGCGCTTCGTCGTCGCGCGCGGCGAGCCCGTCGCGCGCGTGCCGCACCGCATGCCGCGCGATGTCGCCGCCGACGATCCCGTGATGGCCGAGCGCGATCCGCGACGCGTGCAGCCGCTCGATCGCGCCGAGCGACTGCCGATACGCGGACAGATCCTCGAACACGAGCGGCAGCCATTGCGCCGGCCCGTGGTATTCGCCGAGCGCGTCCGACACGAACAGCAGATCGAGCTGCGGGCAGTGATAGCCGAACAGGCAGGCGCTGTGGCCCGGCAGCGCGATCGCGCGCATCCGCATCCCTTCGCCGATGTCGAGCTCCCTGCCCGCATTGAGCGGATGCAGCGGGATGTCGGACAGGTCCGCGAGATCGGCTTGCGCGACCGGCTCCCACGCAACGGACGCCTGAGCGTCGAGCTTTCTGATCGTGCGGCGCGCGGACGGGCTCTGCAGCGCGTCGGCGGTATCGGGAGAGCCGACGACATGCAGCCACGGCATGCGCGGCTGCAAGGTACCGAGTAGGCTGCAATGGTCGTAGTGCGAATGCGTGATCAGCCAGTAGCGCAGATGCCGGATGCCGCCGTAGTCCTTCAGCAGATCGTGAAGCTGACGCCACACGAGCTCGGTCATGCCGCTCAGCCCGCCTTCGACGAGCGTCGCGGCCTCGTCGTTGACGACCACGTACAGCGGCACGTCCGCGTCGCCGACGATGGCGAGCTGCGAATCGATCCAGCCAGGGGTGCTGTGCCGCATGTCGTTCAGCTCCGGTAGAGCGCGCACGCCCACGTCGCGCCCGCGCCGTAGGTCACGAACAGGTTCAGTTGGCCGGAGCGCATTCGTCCTTGCTCGCGCGCGAGCGCGAGCGCCACCGGAAACGCGGCGCTCGCCATGTTGCCGAGATCCTCGACGGAAATCATGCAGCGCTCGCGCGGCAGGCCGAGCTGCTCGATCACCGCGTCGATGATCCGCAGGTTCGGCTGGTGCGGCACGACGAGCCCGATGTCGCCGAGCGTCAGCCGGTGCTTGTCGAGCATTTGCCGGCACGCGTCGACGATGCGGCGCGTCGCGTCCGCGAACATGTCGGCGCCGCGCATCCGGAAGCAGTGGCGGCCGGCCGCGATGTCGTCGGCGTCGATGAAGTTCGGCCGCTTCGCGCCCGGCGCTTCCGTCTGCAGCAGATCGAACTGCGTGCCGTCCGCGCCGAGCGACAGATCGAGCAGGCCGCGCGTCGCGTCGTCCCGCGCGCTCAGCACCATCGCGGCGGCGCCGTCGCTCAGCAGGATCGACAGGTTGCGGCCCGCGTTGCTCGTGTCGATTCGCCGCGACAGCGCTTCCGCGCAGATCAGCAGCACGTTGCGATACAGGCCGCTCGCGAGGAAGTGTCGCGCGATCTCGATCCCGTACAGTCCGCCGCTGCATTGCGCGCGGATGTCGAAGCACGGAATCTCGCGCAGCCCGAGCCTCGGCTGGATGTAGCACGCCTGCGACGGATCGTGATGATCCGGCGACAGCGTGTTGACGATCAGCAGATCGATGTCGGCGGGCGCGACGCCCGCGTCGGCCATCGCCCGCTCGGCAGCCGGGCACGCGAGGTCCGCGAGCTGCTGGCCCGGCGCGAGATAGCGGCGATGCCGCACGCCGGTGCGGGTGCGGATGAACTCGTCGCTCGTGTCGATGACGCTCGCGACTTCGTCGTTGTCGACGATACGCTCCGGCAGCGCATGACCGAGCCCGGCGATGACGAGGTTACGCGGCATGGTCGGCCTCCGCGGCTTGGGCGGGCGAATCCGCATCGGTCACGACCGTTTCGCCCCACCGCCACAGCTGCGCGCCGAACCCCCAGCCGGCGCCCGCGCCCGCGATCACCACCTGCGAGCCGGGCTTCACGACGCCGCTGCGAATCGATTCATAGAGCGCGAGCGGCACCGCGGCCGACACGAGGCACGCGCAATCGGCGAGGCGAATCACGTATTGATCCGGCGCGAGGCCGAGGCGCTGCGCCCACGCGCGCACGAGAATCTCGGATGGCTGATGGAACACCATCGCGTCGATGTCGTTCGCGCTCGCGCCGCTCTTGCGCAACAGCCGCTCGACGATGTCGGGAATCGCCTCGGGCATGAAGCGCGCGATCTGCTCCTGCGCCTCCGGTTTCAGCGTGAAATACGCGCCGAATCGCTCGGCCTGACGCTCCGCTTCCTCGCGGTTCGCCGCGGGCCTCGGGTAGCGCCATTGCATCGTCGCGAGATCGTAGTGCGTCGCGTCGCTGCGATAGACGGCGCTCAGCCAGTCCGCGCCCTGCGGATCATGCGCGTCGGCGACGAGCACGGCGGCCGCCGCGCCGTCGCCGAACGTCGTCGACGATTTGCTCGCATAATCGACGACGCCCGACATCCGCTCCGACGAGCACACGAGCGCGCGCTTCACGCGCCCTTGCTTGATCAGGTTTGTCGCGAGCTGCATCTGCAGCACGAAGCTCGCGCATTCCATTTCGACGTCCGCATCGAGCGCGCGACGCGCGCCGAGCCGTTCGCGCAGCGTGCGCGAGAGCCGCGGCGCGAACCGCCTCGCGCCGCCTTCCGCGTTGACGTACGGCGACGTGATGTTGAACAGCACGAGATCGAGATCGGCCGCATCGACGCCCGCGCGCGCGAGCGCCTGGCGCGCGGTATGCTCCGCCATCGCGAGCTCGGACTCGCCCGCGCGCGGATCGATCACATAGCGCGACTTGATTCCCCAGAAGTGCCACCACTCCGACGGAATCGGCTCGACGTCGTCGAATGCGGGATCGTCGTTGCGCAGCAAGCGCGACGGCAGATTGCACGCCAGACTGGCCATACGAACGTTGTAGGACATCAGACCTCCATTGCGATGCATGCGATGCGCGGCTTGAACGCGTCGAGCGTCAGCGCGGCGACGACCTGCGCGTCGCCGCGCACGCCCGCGGAGGCGGCCGCGCGGGTCGCGAGCCACGCGGGCAGCTGGAACGCGGCGGGTATGTCGGCGGCGCCGTCGATCATGTCGACGCGCGTCTCGCTCGCGAAGCCGGGCTCGTCGGACAGCCAGCCCCGCAGCCACGATTCACGAAACAGTTCGGATACCGGCGCGTCGATCTTGCTTCGCACGTCGCCGACGACCGAGCGCACGGCCGCGTCCGCATTGCTCGGCTGCGTGCGGAAACGGCCCGTGGCCGGATCGAAGCCGCCGTCGAAGCGCGCGACGATGCCTGTTTCATGCATGTGCCGCGCCGGCACGGCGCCGAGGGTCGCGAGACTCGGCGCGTCGAGGTCCGCATAGCTCGCGTGGTAGCGATCGTCGCGGCCGGGCGCGAGCACGATCGCGCCCGCGCCGTCGGCATAGCCGCCGGACTCCGCGCCTTCGACGTCGGCGAGCGCCTCCGCCCTCACGACGAGCGCGCGGCGGTAGCCGAGCTGCCGGCAATGGCTCTGCACGAGATCGAGCGCGAGCGTCCAGTCCGCGTCGAGCAGATCGAACACGGCCGCGTTGGACGCGCGCAGATCGCGCTGCACCGGATGCGCGAGCCGCGGCCCCGCGATCGGCGCCGCGTCCGCCATCCGGTTCGGGGAAACCGACAGGCTGACGATGAGATCGAGCTCCGACGGCAGGCAGCGCGCCTTCGAGAGCGCCTGCCTCGCCGCCTTCACCGCATAGTCGTTCGCAAACGGCAGCGCGTGCTTCGCGCCGTCCGATACCGCAATACCCGCTCCTAGTATTTTCATGTCGCTTCGATGTTGATTGAATTGGGCGTTGCCGGCGCCGAACGCCGGCCGCGCGGCGCGGCCGTCAGGCCGCTTGCACGTCGCTCTCGGCCGCCTGCCGCAGCTTGAAGCGCTGCAACTTGCCGGACTCGTTGCGCGGCAGGCCGTCAGCGCGATACTCGATGCGCCGCGGATACTTGTACGGCGCGATCTGCGCCTTCACGTGCTGCTGCAATGCGGCCGTCAGCGCGTCGGAGGCGCACACGCCGGGCCGCAGCACGACGTGCGCGCACACGAGCGTGCCGCCCCGTTCGTCCGGCGCGCCGACGACGCCGCATTCGAGCACGTCCGCGTGGCGCAGCATGGCTTCCTCGACTTCGGCGGGCGAAATGGTGTAGCCGAGGCTGATGATCAGATCGTCTGCGCGCGACTGGTAGAACAGATAGCCGTCCTCGTCGAGATAGGCGGCGTCGCCCGTCAGGTTCCAGCCGTGCTGCACGTAATCGCGCTGCCGCGCGTCGTTCAGATAGCGGCAGCCGGTCGGCCCCCGCACCGCGAGGCGGCCGACGTGGTAGGGCGGCAGACGCTCGCCGCGCTCGTCGAGGATCGCGAGCCGGTAGCCGGGCACCGCCCGGCCCACCGCCCCTTCCTTCACCTGGGTTTCGTCCGCCGACGCGAAGATGTGCAGCATCTCGGTCGAGCCGATGCCGTCGATGATGCGGATGCCCGTGCGCGCGAGCCAAGCGTTGCGCGTCGGCACCGGCAGCGCCTCGCCCGCGCACACGCATTTGCGCAGGCTCGAGATGTCGTGGCCGCCGATGTCGTCGAGCATCGCCCGGTACGCGGCCGGCGCGGTGAAGAGGATGCTCACGCGGTGCGCGGCGATCGCGGCGAACAGCCGGTCCGGCTTCGCGCGCTGCAACAGCACCGCGCTCGCGCCGACGCTCAGCGGAAACAGCAGCAGCGCGCCGAGGCCGAACGTGAACGCGAACGGCGGCGTGCCGCAGAACACGTCGTCCGCGCGGGGCTTCAGCACGTGCTGCGGAAAGCAATGGCAGATCGCCATCACGTCGCGATGAACATGCACGGTCGCCTTCGGCCGCCCCGTCGTGCCGGACGTAAACGCGACGATGCACGGATCGTCAGCCTGCGTGTCGACCGTCTCGAACGCGGCCGGGTATTCGCGCATCAGCCGCTCGAACGCGGCGGCGTCGTCCGTTTCGTAGCAGCGGAGAAATCCGACGCCGGGCATGGCCTGCGTCGCCGCGTGCAGTTCCGCGGACACCGACGCCTCGCAGAGCGCGTGCGAGACCTTCGCCTGCGCGATGACTTTCGACAATTCGCCCGCGCGCAACAGCGGCATCGTCGTCACCACGACGCCGCCCGCCTTGACGACCGCGAACCACGCGGCGGCGAGAAACGGATGATTGGTTCCGTGCAGCAGCACCCGGTTGCCCGGCACGAGAGCCCCGTCGCGCACCAGCATGTTCGCGATCCGGTTGCTGAGTTCGAGCAGTTCGCGATACGTCCATGCGGCGCCGGATTCGGTCCGGATCGCGACGCGATCGCCCCAGCCGCGCTTGGCCACGGCGTCGTCGAGCAGCGCCGCCGCGCAATTGATGCGCTCCGGAAACTGCAGGCCCGGCAACTCGAAGACGAACTCCGGCAGATCGGTCGTTGCAGGCAGATTCATGCGGCAAAAGTTGTCCATCGTCAGTGCTCACGGGAAGTTGACTGAGAAACCGGGGTGATTCTGCGTCGCACGCGTCGCGTGACGCGCACCGGGCGCGACGAAGCCGCGCGTGTCGCATGCCGGCGTCGTCGGTCGAGCGCGCTTCGATCGAAGGCGGCGGCGCCGCGCCGGCCAACGCCCTGACGTTCGCCGCATTCGGCTCAGGAATGGCCGCGGACGCCGCACCGGCGCCCATCGAAAGTGCTCGAATTGATATGTCGAGTTCGTCTAAATCCGCTTTCCCCTCTTCGATTGGATCATTTCAATCCATTGAATCATGCTCGATAAATTGCATGCTTCGGGAAATCTATTTCGATTCATCTTGAGCGCGCAATGTTAAAACAATTTTCAAAAAAATAAAGCCCCCGCGCGAAAACCCCGCCTTGAATAATCCGCCCATCAACCCCTAAATCATTGAGGTTACAGGCATCCCAACTTTCCTCGAGATTTCCTTTTCTCACCAAAATAGTCGGTCTCTTCGTTTTGTGCGGCCAAAATATTTTTAATGCAATTTGCGCGCATCGCTTGACATTTCAAAAACAGAAATAAAGGCAGATATATTTTTTGGCGTGCATTTTCAATTTCGCCAATTGAACCGGAATTCGGCTGGTTGCCGCGGCGGCGCGATTCGCTCCGCCCGGAAATTCCGATCGTCGCGGCGATTTCTCGAGCGATCGATGTCGGTCGAGCGGCTCGGCGCTCGCGCGCCGCGTGAGCGCCTCGCGAATCGAGCGGTTCGGAAGAAGACG
Organism: Burkholderia sp. MSMB1498; assembly: GCF_001526245.1. Classification (NCBI taxonomy): domain Bacteria; kingdom Pseudomonadati; phylum Pseudomonadota; class Betaproteobacteria; order Burkholderiales; family Burkholderiaceae; genus Burkholderia; species Burkholderia sp. MSMB1498. Next base: position 20,886 of record NZ_LOYJ01000075.1, on the reverse strand, counting down.
CATGCGGAGCGCGAATCGCCGCACGTAAGGGCAAGCGTCGGATGGACAGGCACGTGACCCGCGCGAATCAGGCAGGACCGAGCCGAAGGAAGGATTGAGGAGAACGCGCGGGCGTCGATCGCGCCGATTGCATTGTCGTGACGCCCCGGCGATGAATCAGCGCGCCGCGCGACGCTCGGACGATGCGCACGGCATGGGTCGAATCGTGATCGACAGCTTCGTGCCTTTCACTATCGTCGCGGCGGGCACGCCGCATGCCGGCACCGACGCCGAAGCGACGCCCGCTATCGGACGAACAAGACGCGAAAGCGGATTGACGCGCCGTGCGGGATCGATCGTCCCGCACGGTCCGGCTTGAAAAACTCATCGCGAAGCGGCGGCCGCGCCGACGCACGCGGCGAGCGAACGCTCAACCGCAAGCGCCGATCTCGCCGCAAGCGGTGCAGAAATCGCAGCCGTCCTTGCGGATCACCGCATTCGCGCCGCACGAGTTGCACTTGCGCCCGAACATCGTGCGCAGCTCGGCGGCGCTGTGCGTCGCAGCGGCCGTTTCTTCCTCGCTTTCGCCGCCCGCCGATGCCGATTCCGTCTCGGCCGAGAGCATCGCGGCAACCGCATGCGGGTCTGCGCCGCCGCGCGGCAGCGCCGCGAGCAGCCGCGACGGCACCTGATTGCCCTCGGCGTCGAGAAAGCCGCGACGATGCAATATCTGCTGAATCGCGTAGCTGAGCGCGGCGACTTCCGAGTCGTGCCACAGCGGAATGCGCCGGCCGTCGAGCCGCTGCGTCTCGCCGAGCCGCACCTGTCCGCGATCCCACGACACCTTGCGCAGATCCTGCAGATTGCGCGCGACGAAGCCGCCGCGCGCGGCGAGCGACAGCGAGCGCATCGTCGCCGTGATCCATTGCTGCGACTCGTCGCGCTGGCCGACCGGGATGAAGAATTCGATCGGCCGCTCGATCGTCACCTCTTCGCCGCCGATGCGCCCCGTCACTTCCATGAACGACACCGCGACGTACAGCGACTTCTTCCCGAGCTGCGTCAGATACTCGACCTTCTCGATCACCGCGGGCAACTCGCCCTTCGGCCGGTGGTCAATCGCGATCCGCAGCGGATCGAGATCCGCCTCCGTCAGCGTATCGTCCGGCTCGGACGTGTGCAGCACCGCGCCGAGCGTGTCGTTCGGCCGGTACGTCGCGAGCCCTTTCAGGCCGCTCTTCCACGCATCGAAATAGAGGCTCTCGAAATCGTCGAACGGATAATCGGCCGGCACGTTGACCGTCTTCGAGATCGACGTGTCGATGTACGGCTGCACGGCCGCCATCATCGCGAGGTGATCGTGCGCGGACATCTGCAGCGCGCTGACGAAATAATCGGGCAACGCGTCGACGTCGCCGCCGAGCTCGCGGTACAGGCGATAAGCGTAATCCTCGACCGCGAACGTCTGGCGGCTGCCGTCCGCCATGATCTTCGTGCGTTGGTAGGTCCACGAGAACGCGGGCTCGATGCCGTTCGACGCATTGTCCGCGAACGCGAGGCTCACGGTGCCCGTCGGCGCGACCGACAGCAGATGGCTGTTGCGGATGCCGTCGCGGCGAATGGCTTCCTGAATGTCGTCGGGCAGCCGCGACGCGAACGTGCCCGCTTCGAGATACCGGTTCGCGTCGAAGAGCGGGAACGCGCCGCGCTCGCGCGCGAGCTCGACCGATGCGCGATACGCGGCGTCGCGCATCGCGCGCCCGACGCGCGCGGCGAAGTCGCGCCCTTCCTGCGAGTCGTAGCGCAGGCCGAGCATCACGAGCGCGTCGCCAAGGCCCGTGAAGCCGATGCCGATCCGCCGCTTCTGATGCGCCTCGTGGCGCTGCTCGGTCAGCGGCCACAGCGTCACGTCGAGCACGTCGTCGAGGAAGCGCGCGTGCGTGCGCGTGCGCTCGTCGAGCGCGGCCCAGTCGAACACGCTTTCGCCGCCGCGCAGTTGAGCGAACGGGTCGAGCACGAAGCGCGTCAGGTTCAGCGGGCCGAGATTGCAGCAGCCGTACGCGGGCAGCGGCTGCTCGCCGCACGGATTCGTCGCACGAATCAATTCGATCGCGCGCAGGTTGTTGTCGTCGTTCATCTTCGAGATGAACACGACGCCCGGCTCGGCGACGTCGTACGTCGAGCGCATGATCTTGTCCCAGATCGCGCGCGCGCGCCTTTCCGCATAGACCCACATGCCGTCGTCGCGCCGATGCAGATCGCCCGCCGCGCGCAGCGCGGGTGACGGCTCCGCGCGGTGCACGAGCTGCCACGGCAGATCCTGCTCGACCGCGTCCATGAACGCGTCGGTCACCGCGACCGAGATGTTGAAGTTGTTCCAGCGGCCTTTCGAATGTTTCGCTTCGATGAATTCGAGCAGATCGGGATGATCGCAATCGAGCACCGCCATCTGCGCGCCGCGCCGCGCGCCCGCGCTTTCGACCGTGCGGCACGACGCGTCGAACACGTCGATGTAGCTGCACGGACCGGACGCGCTCGAGCCCGTCGAATGCACGTACGCGCCGCGCGGGCGAATCGCCGAGAAGTTGTAGCCGACGCCGCCGCCGCGCCGCATCGTCTCGGCCGCCTGCAGCAGCGCGACGTAGATGCCGGGCAGCCCGCGCTCGTCGACGCCCTGGATGCAGTCGCCGACCGGCTGCACGAAGCAGTTGATCAGCGTCGCCGCGATCGCGCTGCCCGCCGCGCTCATGATCCGGCCCGCGCCGAGCGCGCCGCGTTGCAGATGCTCGACGAAGCGCGCCTCGACTTCGTCGCGCAGTTCGGCCGGCTCCGCCTGCGCGACGCCGTGGGCGACGCGGCGGTAAATGTCGTCGACCGTCCGCTCGTCGCCCTTCGCGTATTTTTCCAGCAGCACGTCGGTGGAGAATTGTTGCGGAGCGAGGTGAAACTCGGATGCGATGGTCGCCATGGACAGCCTCTCTACGGCACTGCGCGTGGATGATGGGCTCGACACTATAGCCACGGCAGGTGGCGATCGAGAGCGGCGCGTCGCCGCATCCGACGACCATACCGCAGGCGCCACTCCGCCGCAATCGGCGACGCGCGGGCGTCGTGCCGAAAACTACGGGCGGATCAACGGAACGCCGACGAGCGCCGAATGACGCGCCGTCGATCAAGCATAGCCACGCGACGGCCGGCAAGATGCTTGCCGCTTCGCAGCATGCGGGCGGCGCACGACCGGCGGGCGCTGGCGAGCGGGAACGAGCGCACGCGCGCGCCGGGATCGCATTGCGCAGGGCTGTAAGCCGATTGGAACACGTCTGGCGCGGCCGGCGATTCGACGCGCGGCATCGCTGAAGGTTAGGCCGAGGCTTGGCGGGACGGGTGGGGTAGTTTTGGTCTCGCCTTTCTCGCCTTTCTCGCCGTCCTAGCCTTTCTTACTTGCGTTACCGGACCGCGCCGAACTGCGCCGAGCGCGGCATGCCGAACCGCGCTTCGTTCACCAAAACATCCGCGCCCAGCCAAGCCATCGCGCGCCGCGCCGCATCACGCCGACGCATGTCAGCCGCATCAAGCGCGCGCCTTCGTCCAGCGGGCAAGCGCGGCCCGTGCGAGCGCATCGAGCGCGAGCCCGATCGCGCCGATCACGACGATCACCGCCGCGAGCTCCGAATACGCAAGCCGGTCGCGCGTGTCGAGCACCAGATAGCCGAGCCCCGCGCTCACGCCGAGCATCTCGGCCGGCACGAGCACGATCCACAGCACGCCGATCGCGAGCCGCGCGCCGCTCAGCACCGACGCGGTGATCGCCGGCAGCACCACGTGCCATGCGAGCTCGGCGCGCGTCGCGGCGAGGCTCTCGCCGAGCTCGAGCCAGCGCCGGTCGACCTGCCCGACGCCGGACGCGGTGCTCATCAGGATCGGCCAGAACGCGGCGAACGCGAGCAGGAAACAGATCGAGCGCTCGCCGATGCCGAACGACATCACCGCGAGCGGCATCCACGACAGCGGCGAGATCATCCGCAGGAACTGGAAGGTCGGCGACAGCAGCGCGTCGAGCCATCTCACGCGTCCGATCAGCAGTCCGAGCGGCACGCCGAGCGCGAGCGCGATGCCGAGCCCCGTCGCCACGCGCACGACGCTCACGCGCACGTGCATCGCGAGGCGCTCGTCGCGCAACAGCGCGGGCGCGCTTTCGAGCGCACGCTCCGGCGCGAACAGGCGCACGGGCGACTGCGGCCCCGCCAGCCCGTGCGTCGCCGCCCACCAGAGCGCGATCGCGCAGACGAGGCCAGCGACGCCGATCGCCGCGTCGCGCAGCGGGCGAGCGAGCGGCCGGCGGCCGGCATGGGCAGATGCGGCGGCGACCCGCGGCGGCGCGCCGCTTCCGCGATGAGCGCCCGCGCCGCCGCGCGCCGGCCCGCGCCGAACCGATACGTCAGACAACGATCGTCTCCTCGCGCGAAAACGATTCGGGCAACCCGAACGCCGCGAGGCCGCCGACGGCCGCGATGCTCTTCGTGACGAACCGCGCGTCGACGAGCTCGCTCGCGACGCGCGCCGGATCGAGCCGCTCGAGAAAGCGCGCGTCGCCGTCCATCGCGGTGCGCTTCAGGCGCCGCACCAGCTCTTCGGTGTAGCTCGGAAACGGATACGGCTGGAAATCGATTCGCTTCTCGCGCCAGCCGGCGTACCGGATCGCGCCGCGCGCGCGATAGTCGGCGTCGAGCGCCGCCGACGGCGCGAGCACACGCGACAGCGTCTGCACGGCATGCGGCGTGTAATGCTGCGCGCCCTCCTTCGACAGCAGCCGCGCGGTCTCGTCCGGATGCGCGCGCGCCCAGAGCTGCGCCTTCACGATCGCGTCGACGACTTTCTGCGACCACTGCGGCCGCGCGTTCAGATCCTGCTCGTGCATGAACACGACGCAGCACGCATGATTCTTCCACACGTCGCCGGTAAACCGCAGGATCTTGCCGATCTTCATCAGCTCGACCGCCGCGTTGAACGGCTCCGCGACGATGTAGCCCGCGATCTGCCCGGCCGCGAGCGCGGGCGGCATGTCGGCGGGCGCCATCACGACGAGGTTCACTTCGTTCGCCGCGATGCCACCCGTGCGCTTGAGCACCGGCGCGAGCCCGCTCTCGCGCAGCAGATGCTGCACGACGACGTTGTGAATCGAATACCAGAACGGCACCGCGACGGTCTTGCCGCCGAGCTGGCGGACGTCGTCGATCGCGGGCGCGACCGTCAGCGCCGAGCCGTTCACGTGATTCCACGCGACGACTTTCGCCCGCACACCGCTGCCGTAGCGCGCCCACACCGTCATCGGCGACAGCAGATGGACGACGTTGACCTGCCCGGACAGGAAAGCCTCGACGAGCTGCGCCCAGCTGCGCAACAGCCGCGGCTTCTCGGCCGCGACGCCCGCCGCGTCGAAATAGCCGTTGTGATGCGCGACGAGGAGCGGCGCGGCGTCGGTGATCGGCAGATAGCCGATGCGCACCGGCGCGTCGGGCTCCACGGCCGCGCGCGCCGCGCGTTGCGCGAGAAGCGGCAACGCCGCCGCGCTCGTGAACAGCGCGGCGAGCTTGAGCCACTCGCGGCGGGTGATCGATACATCGCACATGGTCGGTCCGTTCGAAGAATGAAGAAATCAGGCGGCGGGACGCGCATCGTCCGCGCTCGCGCGTCCTGCGGCATCGGGCGCGTCGCGCAGCGCGCGCAACATGCGGTGGATCTCGATGCGCAGCGCGTCGAGACGGTCGAATCGTTCAAGCGGGTCGAGCGGGTCGAGCGGGTCGTGCCCCTCGATCCGCTCACGCAGCTCATGCAGCTCACGCAGCTCGCGGCGTTCCCGCGGCCCGCGCCGGTCGCATGCCGCCCGCAACGCATCGGGCGCGGCCGGCGCGGCGCAAGCGCCGGGCGCTTCGGATCGTTCGGACATCGCGCCACGGCCGCGCGCGGCGTCGATCGCGAGCGCGCCGCATGCGTCCCGCTCATTCCGCCCATTCCGCTCATTCCGCGCGGCGCGCGCATCGCACCCTTCGCCGACTTCCGACAGCGTCTCGACGCATCCGCCCGCCGCCGCCGCGCGCGACGCAACCGTCCAAGCGCCGGCCGTCCCGCCGCGCCCGTCGAGCAGCACGACCCGGTCGGCGACGCGCAGCGCCTCGTCGATGTCGTGCGTGACAAGCACAGTCGCCGCACGCGTGTCGGCGACGACGCGCAGCAGCAGGTCCTGCATGTCGGTGCGCGTCGCGGCGTCGAGCGCGCCGAACGGCTCGTCGAGCAGCAGCACCTGCGGCTGCCGCGCGATCGCGCGTGCGAGCGCGACGCGCTGCGCCATCCCGCCCGACAGTTGCGCCGGATGGTAGCCGCGTGCGTGCGCGAGCCCGACTTCATCGATCGCCCATGCGACGCGGCGCGCGCGCTCGCCGCGCGACAGGCGCGGCTGCCGCTTGAAGCCGAGCCCGAACGCGACGTTGCGCTCGACCGACAGCCACGGCAGCAGGCTCGCTTCCTGGAACATCAGCACGACGTGCGGATGCGGCCCGTCGAGCGGGCGGCCCGAGATCTCGATCGTGCCGGACGCGGGCCGGCGCAAGCCCGCCAGCACGCGCAACAGGCTCGACTTGCCCGCGCCGCTCGCGCCGAGCACCGCGACCAACTCGCCCGCGCCCACCGCGAGATCGAAGCGGTCGAGCACGGGCGGCCGCGCCGCGTCGTAGCCGAGCGTCAGCGCGCGGGCGTCGAGCCACGGCGCGCTCATGCGGCGTCGCGCGCCGCGTGTTTCGCGAGCTCGCTCTTCAGCTGCACGAGGCTCGGCGTGACGACCGGCACAAACGCGGCCTCGCGCCAGCGCCGTTCGAAACCGTTGTCGGCACCGTCGCGCCGCACGTACGCGCGTCCGCCGCTCGCCTGCAGTTCGAGCTGCACGGCAGTCTGCACGAGCTCGGCGAGCGCGATCCGAATCTCGAAGAGCCGCGCGCGCTGCGCGCCGAACGCGCCGTCGTGCAACCCGGCGACGAGCCGCCCGGCCGTCACGTCGAGCGCGTCGCTCGCGCCGGCGATTTCGGCATCGAGGATTCGCCGCGTGGCGTCCGCCGAACGGCCCGCCTCGTCGAGCGACCGGCTCGCAAGCCCGATCGCCATCGCGCACTGCATCCCGAGGAACGCGGGCCGCACGGCGGGCAGAAACGCATGCGCGTCGTCGTGAATCCGCCAGCGCGCGTCCAGCGCCACGTCGGTGAAACGCAGCGCCGCCGTGTTGCTGCCGCGCAAGGCGATCAGATCGAGATCGTCGCTCCGCGCGACGCCCGCCGCATCGTCGCGCACCGCGAAGATCGACGCCGCGCGCCCTTCGTGCGCGACGGCGACCGCGACGAGCGCGCCGCCCGGCCGTACGTTCGTCACCCACGGCAGCGCGCCGTTCAGCCGCCATGCTTCGGAACACGAAGGATCGGGCGTTGCGTCGAGCTGGAGCGATTCGATCCCCTGCAGATACTTCATCGCGTTCGACAAGCCGGTCGCGCCGGCCGCGTCGCCGCTCAGCAGCGCCGGCAGCCAGCGCGCGCGCAACTCGGCGTTCGGGCTGTGCAGCAGATATTCGACTAACGTCCGCTGCGCCCAGCACACGAACGCGGCCGTCAGCGAATGCCGCGCGAGCGCGGCGATCGTCGCCACCGCCTCGACGACGTCGCCCGCTTCGCCATCGCGCACCGGCAGGCCCGCATGAAACGCGCCCGCCGCCGCAAGGCGCGGCACGAGTTGCTGCTTCGCTTCCGACGAAGCGTCGAGCGACGCCGCGTGTGCGTCGAGCCAATCGGTCAGCGCCGGATCGAGCGCGATCCGGGTCATGCGGTTTGCGTGCGAGGTTCCCATCGGTAGGCGGCCAGTTCAGGATTCAATTCGTTCTGCGCGAGGTTGTTCGCGAAATTGCAGAGCGTCGCGAGGCTCACGCCGAGCACGACCTCGAGCGCGTTCGCGCGCGTGAAACCGGCGGCGACGAACGCATCGAACTGCGCGTCGCCGACCGCGCCGCGCGCCGCGATCACGGCGCGCGTGAACGTCGCGACGGCCGCAAGGCGCGCGTCAGCGGGCGGCTCGCCCGCGCGCAGCGCGCCGACGTCCGCGTTCGGCACGTGCGCCTTCTTCAGCGCGACGGCGGTGTGCCCGGCGACGCAAAAGCCGCAGCCGTGCGTCGCGGCGGCCGTGATCTGCACCGCCTCGCGCTCGGCGAGCGTGAGGCCGCTGCGGCCGTTGATCTCGGCGACCGTCAGGTACGTTTCGAGCGCGGTCGGCGCATTCGCGAGCGACGCGACGAGATTCGGCAGGAAGCCGGTGTTGTTCAGCACGCGCGTCAGATACGGCACGCTCGCTTCGGGCGCGTCGCTCGGCGTGAGAAGAGGGAGGCGGCTCATGTGAGGCTCCTGGTGGAATGCCTCATTGTCCGAAGCGCGCCGCCGGCGGGCAATGCGCGAAGGTCTGCGAGTGCTGCGGATTCGTCCACGCGTGCGCAGCGAAGTACGAACGGACGAAACGATCGCCGCCGCCCGGCGCTCAGTGCTCGGCGCCGCTTCGACGGCGCGCGCTCAATGCAGCGCGGCGTTCGCTCCCGCGGCATGCGCGCCGCCGCGCGGCGGCGCCTCGCCCTGTTCACGCCGGTACGCGCCCGGCTGCAGCCCGACGATGCGCTTGAACGCATGCGCGAACGCCGATTCCGACTGATAGCCGACCCATTCGGCGACGCGCGCGATCGCCTCGCCCTGCCGCAGCATCTCGGCCGCGATCTTCATCCGGATAAACGTGACGAATTGGGCGGGCGGCTGGCCGCACGCATCGACGAAGCGCTTGAAGAACGTCGCACGCGACATGTGCGCGAACGACGCCATCGCGTCGGTCGTCCATGGGTCGCCGGGCCGATCGATGACGGCCGCGATCAGGCTCGCGAACTCGGCGCGGCGCATCAGCGGCGCGAGGCCGCTCGCGAGCGAATCGTCGTCCACCGCGTCGCGCACCGCGTAGAAGAACAGCAGCTCGGTCAGCCGCGCGATGAGCGGCGACGGCTCGTCGAACGAGCCGGGCTTCGCCGCCTCCGCGCGAATCAGCCCGACGATCGCATGAATCTGCGCGGCCGCCGCGCTGGCGCGCCGGACCACGAGGCAATCGGGCAGGTACGATGCGATCCAGTCGCTCGAGCCGCTGCGGAACGCGAGAAAGCCGCATGCGAGGCCGACCGCGTCGGGCGCGCCGGGGTCGAAGCGCTGCATCGCCGGCTGCGCCGCGCGCGCGGCGTCGCGCGCGCGAACGGGCGGCTTCGCGCCGGATGTCAGCGCATGCGGGACGTCGCGCATCAGGAATGCCGCGTCGCCTTCGGCGAGCGGCACGCTCGCGCGGCCGTCGAAAAAGTGCAGCCGGCAGCGGCCGCTCAGCACGACGTGGAAGCTCGCCTTCGCGCGCCCGGCCGTCGACGCGCGCCAGCCGTCGCCGCAATACTGGCCGACATGAAAGATCGAGCCGACGGGCTCGAGGCTCGACAGCAGCCAGTGAATGATCTTGTCTGTGTGCGCCCGCATGCGTCGCGTCCCCGGTCGTGTCGTGTTGGTCGAATGCGATGGTAATCGCATTAATTCGTGCGCGTTACGTTAGCGGCATCGCGCCGGCAGACAAACCAACGTTTTGTCGGACGCTTATGAGCGCGAGAAATAAACGCGATGCGACAGGCGCCGAACAGTCGGTTCGACGCCTGTCGCGTGGCGAGCGCTCGGTTCGGTCGACCATGTTTCGCTTCATGCGTCGCGTGCTCCGCTTCGCGTTCGACGTCACGCGCGAAGGATTGCGGCATCGCGTCGCACCGGGCGCGCGCCGCACGCGCCGCCGAGGCACGCGGCCCGTCGAGCCGCGCACCTCGCGCGTCGCGCGATTCGCTCAGAAGTCGAAGCCCGGACCGCCCGCGCCCGGCACGCCGGCCGGCGCGGCGGGCGGCGCATCCTTCGGCGCTTCGTGGACGGTCGCATCGGTCGTGAGCAGCAGGCCCGCGACCGACGCCGCGTTTTGCAGCGCGGTGCGCGTGACCTTCGTCGGATCGAGCACGCCCGATTCGACGAGATCGCCGTATTCGCCGGTCGCCGCGTTGTAGCCGTAGTTGCCCTTGCCGGCCGCGACCGTCGCGACGACGACGCTCGCCTCCTCGCCCGCGTTCGCGACGATCTGGCGCAACGGCTCCTCGAGCGCGCGCAACACGATGCTGATGCCGGCCTTCTGATCGGCGTTCGCCGCCGCGAGGTCCGCGATCGCCTGCTTCACGCGAATCAGCGCGACGCCGCCGCCCGGCACGATGCCTTCCTCCACGGCCGCGCGCGTCGCGTGCAGCGCGTCGTCGACGCGGTCCTTCTTCTCCTTCACTTCGATTTCGGTCGCGCCGCCGACCTTGATCACCGCGACGCCGCCCGCGAGCTTCGCGACGCGCTCCTGCAGCTTCTCGCGATCGTAGTCGGACGTCGCATCGGCGATCTGCGCGCGAATCTGCTTCACGCGCGCCTCGATGTTCGCCTTCTCGCCCGCGCCGTCGATGAGCGTCGTGTTTTCCTTGCCCACCTCGATGCGCTTCGCGCGGCCGAGCTCCTGCAGCGTCGCCTTTTCGAGCGTGAGGCCGGTTTCCTCGGCGATCACCTGGCCGCCCGTCAGGATCGCGATGTCCTCGAGCAGCGCCTTGCGGCGATCGCCGAAGCCGGGCGCCTTCACCGCGACGGTCTTCAGGATGCCGCGGATGTTGTTGACGACGAGCGTCGCGAGCGCCTCGCCCTCGATATCCTCGGCGACGATGAGAAGCGGCCGGCCCGCCTTCGCGACCTGCTCGAGCACCGGCAGCAGATCGCGGATGTTCGAGATCTTCTTGTCGTGCAGCAGGATGAACGGCTCGTCGAGCACCGCGAGCTGGCGGTCGGGATTGTTGATGAAGTACGGCGACAGGTAGCCGCGATCGAACTGCAGCCCTTCGACGACGTCGAGCTCGTCGGCGAGCGACTTGCCGTCCTCGACGGTGATCACGCCCTCCTTGCCGACGCGGTCGATCGCCTCGGCGATGCGCTGGCCGATCGATTCCTCGCCGTTCGCCGAGATCGTCGCGACCTGCGCGATTTCCTTGCTCGTCGTCGTCGGCTTGCTGATCTTCTTCAGCTCCTCGACCGCGGCGGCAACGGCCTTGTCGATGCCGCGCTTCAGATCGAGCGGATTCAGGCCCGCCGCGACGTACTTTTGCCCTTCGCGAACGATCGCCTGCGCGAGCACGGTGGCCGTCGTCGTGCCGTCGCCCGCCGCGTCGCTCGTCTTCGACGCGACTTCCTTCACGAGCTGCGCGCCGATGTTCTGCACCTTGTCGGCGAGCTCGATCTCCTTCGCAACCGATACGCCGTCCTTCGTGACGACGGGTGCGCCGAAGCTGCGCTCGAGCACGACGTTGCGGCCTTTCGGGCCGAGCGTGACTTTCACCGCGTTCGCGAGCAGATTGACGCCTTCGACGAGCCTCGTGCGCGCGCCGTCGTGAAAAATGATTTCTTTCGCTGCCATGATTCGATGCTCCCCGCTCAGGAATGGACGACTGCGACGATCTCTTCTTCGCGCAGCACCAGCAATTCGTTGCCGTCGACCTTCACGGGCTGCCCGGCGTACTTGCCGAACAGCACGCGCTCGCCGACCTTCACGTCGGGCTCGATGCGCTTGCCGTCGGCGTCGCGCCGGCCGGGGCCGACCGCGAGGATCTCGCCCTGGTCGGGCTTTTCGGCCGCGCTGTCGGGAATCACGATGCCCGACGCGGTCTTGGTTTCCTGATCGAGTCGCTTGACGATGACGCGATCGTGTAGCGGACGTAGGCTCATTCTCACGTTTCCTTTATCGAAGTTCTGGCACTCGAGTTCAATGAGTGCCAACCGGAACCCGAGTATAGAAACGTGTCACCGATCGCTCCAATAACGGATTCGCAAAAACTTATCGATGGATGGCATTAGCGGCGGCAGGCCGGATCGGCGGCCGGGATCGCACAGCGATCGGCCCTGTTTCATTTCGCAGCGGCGCCGCCGCCGGCCCGCGCCGGCAGCGCGGCGTCACCGATGCAGCCGTTGCCCGGCCCGCTCCAGCGTCTCGCTCGGCGGATGACCGAATTCGGCCTTGAAGATCCGGCTGAAATATTTTTCGTCGCGAAAGCCGTGTCGCCATGCGATCGTCGCGATCGACTCCCGGACGTACGCCGGATCGGCGAGCATGCGATAGGCCGATTCGAGACGCTTGCGCTGTATCTGCCGCATCACGCCACCATGCGGCTCGAACAACTGATAGAGCTTCGATCGCGAAAGACCGACCTGCTTGCAGATCAGATCAGGCGTCAGCTCGAGGCTCGACAGGTTCGCATCGATGTAGTTTTTCACACGCTGCTGCAACGCGCTTTCGATGGCCGCGTTGGCCTGCTCGAACAGATCCGGGCTGCGCGCCGCGCAAGCGCTTGCGAGATGCAGCGTCGCCTGGACGACGGGACCGATGTCGTCGGCGTTCAAACGCGGCAGGTTCGCGACCAGCGAACGCAGGTGATCGGCGAACAGTTGACCGACTCCCTGCTTCAGCGATTTCCCGTGCAGCCATTCCGCCGTTTCCGGCAGCAACGATCGGGGTATCGCCATCCAAACGACGTTGCCCGTCGTGATCTCCGATTCGAACGGCTGGGTTGCGTCGATCACGTACAGTTCATTGCGTTGCTTGAACGATGGTTCCGGTCCGCTTCGCCAGACGAACCCGGCATCGAGATGAATCGTGAACTGGTAAAGATCCAGCCCGCGCGCGGCAATCTGGCGAGAGGATCTATCGGCCTTGATCACGGCTCGCCGCGACGGATGCAACCAGGTATGCCAGCCGATCGACAGCGGCCCCACCGTGGCGCCGCTCGATTCCCAATCGAACGGCACACCGGCGCTGTCGACGATCGAATACTGGCAGCTGCCGCCTGCCGCCCACGCGTCGAATCTGTCACGCGCCGGAATCTCCAGCGTCGTGCAGCGGTAAATACCGATGCCGGGTGTTTTGTCCAAGTGGCCCCCGATCCGCGTGAATCGGCCAGCGCCTTTGCCGGCCGGGCAAAGGGCGATATTCCGAACATGGCCGGGAATCTCCGGCTCATCGGCCTATCGGCAACGCGAATGAGTGTAAGCGATGCGAAGAACGCACACCAGCTTCGAATCGCCGTGACGACAGCGCCCGCGTGGCCCCGTCCCGTTCTTCGACGAACAAGGTCCGCCGCGGAAACGGCGTGATGCGCTTTTGCGCGAATTTCATTCGTGGCCCACGCAAGGGACGGCGAGTCATACCCGCTCTGCGACGTATGCCGGGCGCAATGCCGCGATGCTATTTTCCGGAAATATAGTAATTTGAAACGACCCCCTTCTTGAAGGTGACCGACAACGACTTCCGTGCATCCCTGGAATAAATCTTGTCGAACACGCCCTGGTTCGCGGTGCCGACTGCATTGCCCGTCACGCCACTCGTTCCGGGCTTCGGGATCGAACCCCACAGATAACCAACGGCATGGCTGACCTGATTATAACCGGGGTTGAAATCGTAATCCCAGCTCTCCCCTCCATCGCTGTACATCATCTTGCGATCCGGATTGCCGTACAGCGTCCGCACCTGCTCCTGCGTCGTGACACCGGTGACAAGATGTTCCTTGATATAGGCGGTCCCGTACTTGGCGGTGTCCGTACCGCCAAAGGGCATCTGACTGCAAGCCGCCGCCAGCATCAGCGGTGACATCGTGAGCGTGCGCGTGACGATATTCATTTTCATGTTGTCCTCGTCGCGAGATATGCGCGATCAAAACGACTTCGTGACCGCAAACCGTTTGCACGACGATCGGAGCCGACTGCCTCCTTTCTACCTGCGATGCCGATTTGCAAAGCCTCTGTACGATATAGACCGCGTTATCTCCGCGTCAACGCCAATGCGTCCGGTCGTTTGGATAATGGACGCATATCCGCCTGAAATGGACTGAAATCCACCTTCCGCATGCAATGAAGCGCACGCGCATCGCATGTCTGCCGGGCGATCGGGGAGCTCATGCCCGAAGGCGTTTCTGCGAGCTCGACCTGCTTATTGATGACGCCTCCCACCACCTGTCGAGCTTCAATCCGCCGTACACCCGTCGAAATCCCCGCCGACGCGGATCGAGGCGACGCATCGCCGAGAATGAACGCAGCAATTGCGGGAATCGCGGCACGTTCGGCGGGCAATGCATTGGCGGCGGGTCTAGCGGCCGGAGCGCCATGGCCTGGACGGCGAACACTTCCGGGAGCACCTCCCGTCGAGCCGCCGTCCAGCCGCTCCGCCCGCCGATCGCCGCGTGATCGCGTCAACGCGCGCCGACCTTGCGCTGCCGCCACAGACACAGCAGATCGCACGCGACATGCGCGGCCGCGATCGCCGTGATTTCGCTCTGATCGTACGCGGGCGCGACTTCGACGACGTCCGCGCCGATCAGGTTCACGCCGCCGAGACCGCGCACGATCGCGAGCGCCTGCGCGGACGACAGCCCGCCCGCGACCGGCGTGCCCGTGCCCGGCGCGAACGCGGGATCGAGGCAGTCGATGTCGAACGTCAGATACGCGGGCCGGTCGCCGACGATCGAGCCGATGCGCTCGAGCGCCGCGCGCACACCGTGCTCGTGCACCCACGCGGCGTCGAGCACGTTGATGCCGAGATAATCGTCGTTCCACGTGCGGATGCCGACCTGCACCGACGTCTTCGGATCGATCAGCCCGTCTTTGACCGCCTTGTAGAACATCGTGCCGTGATTGAGGCTGTCGGGCGCGTCGTCGGCCCATGTGTCGCAGTGCGCGTCGAAATGGATCAGCGACAGTGGCTTGCCGTACTTCTGCGCGTGCGCGATCAGCAACGGATACGTGATGTAGTGGTCGCCGCCGAGCGTCAGCATCCTCGCGTCCGACTGCAGGATCGCACGCGCGTGCTCAACAATCGCGGCCTTGATCGTGAGCGGATTGTGCGCGTCGAACCAGCAGTCGCCGTAGTCGATCACCGCGAGATCGTCGAACGGATCGAAGCCCCACGGATACGGATTCAGCTCGGCAAGCTGCACGCTCGCCGCGCGCACCGCGGCGGGGCCGAGGCGCGCGCCGGAGCGGAACGTCGTTGCGAGATCGAGCGGCACGCCGGACACGGCGACGTCGACCCCGCCGAGATCGCGCGTGTAGTTGCGCCGCATGAACGACAGCACGCCCGCGTAAGTGTTTTCGATCGAGGAACCGTAGGGGGAGGAGCGGCGGATCGCGCCGTCGCCATAGAGCGTTTCAGTCATCGAATGACCCGGTGGAGGGACCGGCGCGCTCGCGATGCCGCCGATAATGCGAGCGCGCCGGCGTCGGATTCATTGGGAACGCGGCGGCGCGACGCATGCGCGCCGCCGCGCTGGCTTGCGAATCCTTTAGCGCAGCCGAACGAGCGTGGACTTCAGCTCGGTGTACTTCTCCAGTGCGTGCAACGACTTGTCGCGGCCGTTGCCCGATTGCTTGTAGCCGCCGAACGGGAAATTCATGTCGCCCCCTTCGTCGTAGCAATTGACCCATACGGTGCCCGCGCGCAGCCGGCGCGCGACTTCGTGCGCGGTCGTCAGGTTCGCGGTCCACACCGCGGCGCCGAGCCCGTATTCGCTATCGTTCGCGATCCTCACCGCTTCGTCGATCGAATCGAACGTGATCACCGACAGCACCGGGCCGAAGATCTCTTCGCGCGCGATCTTCGCGTCGGGCGCCGCGTCGAACACGGTGGGTTCGATGTAGAAGCCGCCGCTCTGCTCGTTCACGCGCGCGCCGCCGAACAGCAGCTTCGCTTCGCCGCGGCCCGCTTCGATGTAGCCGAGCACGCGCTCGAGCTGGATCGCGTCGACGATCGCGCCCATCGACACGTTCGGGTCGAGCGGATTGCCCGGCTTGTATGCGCGCGCCGCGGCAATCAGCTTCTCGAGGAACGCATCCTTGATGTCGCGGTGCACGAGCAGGCGCGAGCCCGCCGTGCACATCTCGCCCATGTTGTAGAAGATCGCGCCCGCCGCCGCCTTCGCCGCGCGATCGAGATCCGGGCAGTCGGGCAGCACGATGTTCGGCGATTTGCCGCCGAGCTCGAGCCACACGCGCTTCAGGTTCGACTGGCCCGCGTACTGCATGATCAGCTTGCCGACGCCCGTCGAGCCGGTGAACGCGAGACAGTCGACGTCGCGATGCAGCGCGAGCAGCTTGCCCGGCTCGCCGCCGCCCGGCACGACGTTGAACACGCCGGCCGGAATGCCCGCTTCGTGCGCGAGCTGCGCGACCCTGATCGCCGTGAGCGGCGATTTCTCCGACGGCTTCAGCACGACGCTGTTGCCCGCGGCGAGCGCCGGCCCGAACTTCCACGACGCCATCAGGATCGGGAAATTCCACGGCACGACCGAGGCGACGACGCCGAGCGGCTCGCGCGTGACGAGGCCGACGAGATGATGATCGGCGGGCACGACTTCGCCGCCGACCTTGTCGATCGCTTCCGCGAACCATTCGACGCAGTACGCGGCGCCCGGCACGTCGACCGTCGTCGTGTCGCCGATCGGCTTGCCCGCGTCGAGCGTCTCGAGCAGCGACAGCTCGTCGAGATGCTCGCGCATCAGCGCCGCCCAGCGAAGCAGGATCGCCTTGCGCCGGCGCGGGTTCAGGCCCGCCCATGCCTGCTCGTCGAACGCGCGCCGCGCGGCCGCCACCGCCGCGTCGACGTCGGCCGCGCCGCAGTCGGCGACTTTCACGAGCACGCGGCCGTCGATCGGGCTCACGCAATCGAACGTCTTGCCGCCGTGCGCGTCGCGGTACGCGCCGCCGATGAATGCGCGCCCCTCGATCGCGAGCGTCGCTGCCTTGTCCTGCCAGTAAGCCAAAGTCGTCTTGTCCATCGGAATAGCCTCGTAGGGTTTGATTCGCCATGCAAACTAAATGCCCGGCGCCGCATGCTTGCGACGCGCGGGCGGCGGCGAATCGCGTTGGCGCGTCGTCAGAAGGTGGGCGGCGAATTCGCCGACACGACCTCGCAGACGTGTTCCGCGCTGGGATTGCGAAAACGGTGCGGCAAGCGGCTCTCGAAGTAGTAGCTGTCTCCGGGATCGAGCAGCCACGTCGTGCCGTCGACGGTCAGCTCGATCTGACCGGACACGACGACGCCGCCCTCGTGCCCCGCGTGCGTGAGCATTTCCGCGCCTGTATCCGCGAGCGGCTGATAGACCTCGCGCATGATGCACATGTTGCGGTCCTTGACGCCGGAGCCCGCCAGATAGAAGCCGATCGCGTCGTTGCCGAGATTCGGCATCTCGCCGCGGCGCGAGACGACCGAGCGATCCTCGTCGACCTCGAACGTGAAGAACTCCGCGAGGCTCATCGGAATGCACTCGAGCAATTTCTTCAGCGATCCTACCGAAGGACTCACGCGGCTCTGCTCGATCAGCGAGATCGTGCCGTTCGTGACGCCCGCGCGCTTCGCGAGCTCGCGCTGCGACAGGCCGTACTTCATGCGCACGTGACGCAGACGGGTGGCGACTTCATTGGACATCGATGTGGAATCCGACACGATTGGTGAGCGTCGACGACCGACGATTGCATGGCACGAGTGTCGAATATTCTAATCACTTTCAATCGTTTTCTGTCCGGGAAAACCCTGCAAGACGATCGAAATAATGCACGCTGCGGCGCGCATTCGCTCACGCAGGATTTATGCCCGCCACCATCGAGCACTCGATGCTTCGTATTTTTGAAAAATATTTGACGCCGTTTTTGGCTCGTATATGCTGATCCACAGGTCGGCGTCACATCATCGTCATGTTGCGGTGCGTTTCTGACGGTGTCCGAAATATGCAGCACGTTGACGATCTTGCCGCCGGACCGTCGCCCCGATTTATTAAACGCAGGATGCGTTCGATGAGCCGGGGTGTTCAAAACTTTCAACGTCACCAGTCGAGTGTAATCGTGAGAGTCCGTGGCCCTCTGGTAAGGTGGGATCGAAGACATGCGGCGAACATCCCGCATGACGTCGCCCTCTCCGACGGCAGCAGCGGCGCGCTTGTTCCTCGCCTGCTTCCGTCCGTATTCACCATCCTGTCCCGTCGCTCCGTGCGACGTCACAACGCCGTCTCCGCACGCGCCTACATCGCCGTGCACATCGACGAAGTCGCCTCGCTGCTGCCCTAGCGCCTCTCCTTCTGCCGCTGTTCGCTTCGAACGCACGCCCTGACGCCTGATCGGCGCAGCGGCCTGACATCGAACGCGCGCGCTCGGCCATCCCCGCTGCGTCGCGCGTTCGCTCAGAGCGAGCGCAATCCCCTTGCATCGCGCGCCGTGCGGCTGCCGGCTTGCCGCCGCCGTTCGACCGTCGCGCCACGACTCATCGACTTCGCGCATCGCGTGAAGCCGACGGGCCCCGTCACGCCTGCCGTATTGCGATTTTCGATGCGCGATTCGCAATCCGGGCATTCATCGAAACGTGAAATTCATGCAAAGCAAACCATTGGTCGGAATCACCGCTGACAAAACGATGATGGGCGCGCATCCATCTCATGTCGCCGGCGAAAAATACATCGCGGCAATCGTCGAGGGCGCGCTCGCGCTCGCGATGATCGTGCCGGCGCTCGGCGCGCGGCAAGCGGCGCGCGACGTGCTCGCGGCCGTCGACGGGCTGCTGTTTACCGGCAGCCATTCGAACGTCGAGCCGCATCGCTACGGCGGGCATCCGAGCGCGCCCGGCACGCTGCACGATCCCGCGCGCGACGAGACGACGCTGCCGCTCGTGCGCGCGGCGATCGACGCCGGCGTACCGGTGCTCGCGATCTGCCGCGGCTTCCAGGAAATGAACGTCGTGTTCGGCGGCACGCTGCATCAGCAGGTGCATGCGGTCGACGGCCTCGACGATCACCGCGAAAACAAGCAGGACGCGCTCGACGCGCAGTACGCGCCCGCGCATGACATCCGGCTCGCGCCGGGCGGCTTGCTGCAGCGCCTCTGCGGCGGCGAGACGAACGCGCGCGTGAACTCGCTGCACGGGCAAGGCATCGCGCAGCCCGGCGCGGGTCTCGCGATCGAGGCGCTCGCGCCCGACGGGCTGATCGAAGCCATCTCCGTGCCGGGCGCACGCGCATTCGCGCTCGGCGTGCAGTGGCATCCGGAATGGAAGCACGCGGACGATCCGCTATCCACCGCGATCTTCCGCGCATTCGGCGACGCGTGCCGCGCCCGGATGCTCGCCCGCATGCAGCACGACGCCGACCTGCCGCCGGCGCACGCGATCGGCGCGTGACCCGGCCCACTACAACGAGAACGATCATGCAAGACATCGACGAATTCCTGAAGAAACATCGAATCACCGAAATCGAGGCGATCATCCCGGACATGGCCGGCATCGCGCGCGGCAAGATCATTCCGCGCAGCAAGTTCGAAACCGGCGAATCGATGCGCCTGCCGCAGGCGGTGATGATCCAGACCGTCACCGGCGATTATCCCGAAGACGGCAGCCTGACGGGCGTCACCGATCCCGACATGGTGTGCCTGCCCGACGCATCGACGATCCGCCTGATTCCGTGGGCGATCGATCCGACCGCGCAGGTGATCCACGACTGCGTGCATTTCGACGGCACGCCCGTCGAGATCTCGCCGCGCCGCGTGCTGCGCCACGTGCTCGACCTTTACAAGGCGAAAGGCTGGAAGCCCGTGATCGCGCCCGAGCTCGAGTTCTATCTGGTCGACATGAACAAGGACCCGGACCTCCCGCTCGCGCCGCCCATCGGTCGCACCGGCCGGCCGGAAACGGGCCGCCAGTCGTACTCGATCGAGGCAGTCAACGAGTTCGATCCGCTGTTCGAGGACATCTACGAGTACTGCGAAGTGCAGGATCTCGAAGTCGACACGCTGATTCACGAAGTCGGCGCAGCGCAGATGGAGATCAACTTCCTGCACGGCGATCCGCTGAATCTCGCCGACCGCGTGTTCCTGTTCAAGCGCACCGTGCGCGAGGCTGCACTGCGGCATCACATGTACGCGACGTTCATGGCGAAGCCGATGGAGAACGAGCCGGGCTCGGCGATGCACGTGCATCAGAGCATCATCAACGAGGAGACGGGGCGCAATCTCTTCACCGCCGAAGACGGCAGCCCGACCGACATGTTCTACGCGTATATCGCCGGGCTGCAGAAGTACACGCCCGCGCTGATGCCGATCTTCGCGCCGTACATCAACTCGTATCGCCGGCTGTCGCGCTTCATGGCCGCGCCGATCAACGTGCAGTGGGGCTACGACAACCGCACGGTCGGCTTCCGGATTCCGCATTCGTCGTCGGTGTCGCGCCGGGTCGAGAACCGCATTCCGGGCGTCGACTGCAATCCGTATCTCGCGATCGCGGGCACGCTCGCGGCGGGCTATCTCGGCATGACGCAGCGCCTCGTGCCGACCGAGCCGCTCGTCAGCGACGGCTACAGCCTGCCGTACCAGTTGCCGCGCAATCTCGAGGAGGGGCTCACGCTGATGAGCGCATGCGAGCCGCTCGCCGGCATCCTCGGCGAAAAGTTCGTGAAGGCCTACCTCGCGCTGAAGGAAACCGAATACGAAGCGTTCTTCCGCGTGATCAGCTCGTGGGAACGCAAGCATCTGCTGCTGCACGTCTGAACGCGCACGCAGCCGCATCCATACAGGAGGAAACGATGAGCTACCGACTGAACAACGAATCGGCGTGGGTCGCGCCCGCCGCGCCCACCGCGCCCGCATCCGGCGCACACGCGCAGCAGCGCCGCACGAGCGCCGAATATCGCGCGCTCGACGCGGCGCACCATATCCATCCGTTCTCGGACATGGG
>NZ_LOYJ01000074.1:0-9380 GCF_001526245.1 Burkholderia sp. MSMB1498 | reverse complement strand
GCCGGCGCCGCCGCTTATTGCGCTGCTCGGCCTGCTCGGCATGCTGGGCGGCGAGCAGATCGCACCGCTCGCAAAACGCTTGCTTGGCGGGAACACGCTGCAGGCCGCCTGGCGCGATGCAGGTTGCAGCAACCACATCTTGGGGATGCTGCCCGGCCGGCCGGCGTCCAAGCAGTCAAGCTCCAAATCGGATTCCACCGGGGACATTCGCTCATGACGTGGCCGCCCCAGGCAACTGGCTCATGGTCGCGGTCGGCGCACTGGTCATGTTGCGGTTGTCCTCGATTACAACGCATTCGCATATTGGGTATTCCGCGGCAAGGTCGACTCGTCCGGACGGCACCGAACCATGGGCGGCCTGATATGGGTCGTCGAACATGTTTCGCGCCGGCGCATTGCGTGAGCAACCCTTCCTCGTTCCCGCATTCCGAGCCGCCAACCGAGACGGCTGGAAGTCGGCACGGTAACAGACCTGTACGTCGCATCTCTCCTGCTGTTCGCGTTGATCTGCGCCTTGCTGCATGTCCTGTTCACGATGATTTCCCGACTTTAGTGCCAATGCGGCAAAGCTGTTATTCGCGCAACCGCGCAACCACCGGTCGTTCCAGCACTGTTCTGGCGCTGCGATTGGCCTCACTATCAGGAGTATTCCGATGAGCGCACCCGCAAACTTCAATGGTCAGCGCCCCGTCCTTGACCCGAACGATTCCGCCATGCTGCTGATCGACCATCAAAGCGGCCTGTTCCAGACCGTCAAGGACATGGAAATGACCGTCCTGCGTAATCACGCCATTGCGCTAGCCAAGATCGCAACGCTCTGCAAGATACCGGTGATCACGACCGCGTCGGTTCCGCAAGGACCGAACGGTCCGTTGATCCCCGAAATCCACGAAAGCGCGCCGCATGCAAAATATGTCGCTCGCAAGGGGCAGATTAACGCCTGGGACAATCCCGTTTTCGTCGACGCGGTCAAGGCAACGGGACGCAAGACGTTGATCATCGCCGGCACCATCACGAGCATCTGCATGGCTTTCCCCGCCATCTCGGCCGTGCAGGAAGGCTACAAGGTCTTCGCCGTGGTTGATGCCTCCGGCACGTACTCGAAAATGGCGCAGGAGATCACACTCGCTCGTGTCGTTCAAGCGGGCGTGGTTCCGGTCGACACGGCAGCGGTAGCCGGCGAACTGCAGCAGACCTGGCATCGTCCTGATGCGCAGCAATGGGTCGATGTCTACGCGATGATTTTCCCTCAGTACCGACTGCTCATCGAGAGCTATCTCAAGGCCCAGGATGTCGTGAAGAACAACGAGCAGCTCGATTCGGAACGGTCGTAACGCTTGCGACGGTGCCAGCGCGCCGCCGCTGGCACCGCTTGCCGAATGTCGCTTTCCGGTGCTTCGGCGCCGCTTCTCGCACGCCTCGTGAACCGCCCGCCCGCTGTCGCGTGACCATCGCAAACGGCTCACCAGGTGATTGCATCCGTGTCAGGCCTGCAACGCGTTCGCAACCGGGTCGCGAGGAACACAAGGGGCTTGGTGAAGTTAGCGTCGAAGAGCGGCTGGCGGAGACGATCGAGGCGGCCAAATGGGCCAAGGTCGTCAAGCACGCGAGTCTGAAGCGCTTGATCGTCGATACGACGGTGATGGAGAAGGCGATTGCCCATCCGACCGATTTGCGGCTGCTCGAGCGCTGCCGCGAACATCTGGTGAAGGCAGCCGCCCGGCATGGGCTGAAGCTGCGGCAGAACGACAACCGTGAGGCGTCGCGCCTGGCGAAACAGATTGGCCGCTATGCGCACGCGAAGCAGTACAAGCGGATGAAGGGGGCGTTGCGGACCTTGTGTCTGCGTATGGGCAGCGTGATGAGAGACGTCGAACGGCAACTCGATGGCGTCGCACGGCAAAGCCGCCCTGCGCTGGAAGACTTGATTGGCCGCACGAAGCGGATTCTGTCGCAGAAGCAAAAGGACAAGAACAAGCTGTACGCACTACATGCGCCGGAAGTCGAGTGTCTGGCCAAGGGCAAGGCGCGCAAGCCGTACGAATGCGGCGTGAAGGTGTCGATCACGACGACGCACAAGGAAGGCTTCGTCGTGGGCGCGCGCTCGGTGCCGGGCAATCCGTACGCCGGGCACACGCTGACCGAAGCGCTGGAGCAGGCGGCGATCCTGGGCGACGTCCAACCGGAACGCCGTCGCTGATCCCGGCTACAAGGTCGTCGCCATCGATGGGGTGTAGGTCTATCACCCGGGTTTGCGACGCGGCATCACACGCGGCCTGCGCGCGATGATCCGGCGACGCAGCGAGTCGCGCTATGCCGACGTCGCCTTTGCTGCGCCGAAGGATCGTTTGTCACGCGAGTTTCCGCGTTCCGTTGATTCATCCATCCGTGGAGTGAGGTCGTGTTTGGAGCTACGGCGAACAACTCTGCTCGGCGCTCGCCACATGATCGAAGTTGGAGACGATGTGATCGACAAAGGTTCGAACCTTGGCCGCCAGGTAGCGACGACTCGGGTATGCCACATGAATATCGAACTTTGGATGCCGATGATCGCCGAAGAGATGCACGAGGCGACCACACGTTATATCCCCTTTGATCAAATAATCAGGCAAAGTGGCAATGCCCATGCCGAGAATCGCCAACTTGCGCAGCATCTCGATGTTGTTTGCAACGAATCGATTGAGCGGTTGACTGCACGCCGCGCCACCTAACCCAGCAAAAGTGCAATCTTCGCCCCAATGATCGGCCGGCAGGCTCAAACATACATGGTGGGAAATCTGCTCTGCTCGATTCGGAACCCCATGCTTCTCCAGGTAACTCGGCGCCGCGCATACAATCCAACTTTCAGTCGTCAGGCGACGCGTAACGATGCTCGAGCTGCGCATTTGCTTGGAAACCATAATCCCGACATCGAAGCCGTCTTCGACCAGATCGACCTGATTGTCGAGTAGCGTCAAGTCCGGCACGATCTTGGGAAATCGCGCGCTGTATGACTGCAGAAGCGGAGCCAAACTGTTCAAGCCAAACACGATGGGGGCGACGATTCGCAACGTGCCAGACGGCTCGCGGTTCCCGGCGGCAACCATCTCTTTGGCGTCGTCGAGTTCAACCAGAATCTGACGCGCCTTTTCCAGATAAACACGCCCCGGCTCCGTAAGTGAAAGGCTACGCGTTGTCCGATTCAACAACCTCGTGCCAAGGTGAGCTTCCAACGCTGCAAGTGCGCGTGTTACTACTGCATTTGAAATATCCAACGCGGACGCCGCACGTGTAAAGCCGCCAAGATCCACAATCTTTACAAACACTCGGAGCGATTGAAAATAGTCCATTCTCAATTTCAACTGCAACATAAATATTCGATTTTTGCTTTCTCGAAAACCATCTGGAATCGATATTCAAAACGCTGTTCCCGCCACGATCGTCTAACCGATGGCCGTGGCGAATGGCGCTCGGAACCAGGCTGCGCCGGCCCGGATGTCAAGACGGCCGGGCGGACATGTGGCACGCCAAACGTGCTCGCCGGGGGCTGTCCGCTCGAAGGCGGTCTTGCAAACTCTGCCGACATGGCCCGGTGATCCGCGATGCAACCGGCACCCTCACAAGTCGATCCGGGAAACCAACTCGTTCATATGGCCCGCGAATCGATCGCCCAGCCATCCATTACCATCCGTATTTGAATTCGATGCCTGCATAGTCGGCATTTTTGCCTCCCAAACTCCGGATGGCATTACCCGCCTGAAAATGAACGGCCTCGATCGAGCTGATCAGATTGTCGGCAACCGTCCAGTCCGACCGAAGCTGTACGTACATCCCGGTCCACCGGGAACCATGCTCTGCGGTACCTGGCACGGCAACGTTGCCTTGTTGATAAATGGCGTCATTCGCCGTTTGGCGCCACTGAAAGCCCAATGCAGCAAGTAATGAGAGCCTGCTCGACGGCTTCAACGTGATTGACGGTTTGATGTGAACAATGTTCGCGTAACCGGTGAATCCCGCCAGCGTGAAATAGTAGCCGTTCGGAAAGAGCGGATTGAACGTTCCCACTCGGCCGTCTCCCGGATGCCGATCGCCGGACGCCACATCGATCTGAAGACCAACGCGAGGCGTGCCCCAACCCTCCAGCGCGTAGCCCACGAGCGAGCCAATCGCCCATGCATTGATTACGTCGCGGCCGACGTGGCCCGTTTGCAGCATGGATTCGACGTCCCAATCGGCATGCCCAGCCTTTCCGGAATAGCGCAAATCGAATACATCCCGATGCTCGTCGCCCTTTGCGTCGAGAAATACCGCGTTGCTTCGGTTGTAACGCGAGTAGTAACCGGACAGATCACCCGGGCCGACGTCCTTGCGCTCGAAACGCACGCCGCTGAAGGTGAGATGTCGGTTCGATCTGTCGTCGAACGCCGTACTGCCTCGATTTTGCACCGGTTGCGTCGCATAACCGATAAAGCGCCACTTGCTGTATTCCAGATCGCCCCAGACTGCATCAAAGCTTTGCCGAACATTCGGGCCTTCGCGAACGGAAATGAAGCGTTGCAGATCGAAAGCCATTTCCTGCCGCCCTATGCGAAACTTCGCCGTAGCCCCAGCCGCGTGCCCCACCCATGCGACGAACGCCTGCTCGATATCCGGCGGGCTCCTGTCGACCGGCGTCGCGATATCCTTGCCATACGCTCGCGCATCCACGAGTTGGACGAACACCTGATAATGTTGCGCGATCCGTAAGTCCGCACTGACCTGCGCCCGTTGCAGCAGCCGGGTGTTGGCGGATGCCGGACCAACGCCGAACAGCGGCGCTCCACTGATCTCGACACGCTCCCGGAGATTCGCGCCAAGAGACAGGTACGAGTGCGGATCGTCGCCGAGTGGGATGTATTTGAGGTCGTCCAGAGGCTTTGCCGGCACGCACGGGTCAGCCAGAACCGACCAGTCTTCCTGCCAGCGGTTGGAGAGCACGCGCGGCCGCTTCTGCGCGCACGCCACCGCATTCTCATTCGCCTCCACGCGCTTGCCGATGCCAAGGCCGAATGCCGCGGCCACCATGATGGGCAGCACAGAGCAGTTGTGGCGTCGACGAATGAATGCCGGCCAACGCAACCACATTCGACTATCCTGCATTGATGTCGCTCGCATCATGGGTTCGGCCCCGGCATTGCTGCGCGATCCTGCGCGCCCGGCGCGTTGAGGAAGAGGCTCAGTGCAAGCGTGACGAGCAACGCGACCGGCAGCATCAGCGCCCAAAACGAAACATATCGATAAGCCAACGCACCGATGACGGCGCCGGACCCGAAACATGAGATGGCCCGGAGCAGCTTCCCGAGGCGGATGCGGACGGCCATCTTCGTGTCGACCGGCGTCTCCGAGGAAGCAAGGTTCACTACATCGAGCACGGCCTGAGTGACGTTGCCGGTCATCACGGTATTCGGCACGCTAACGCGGTCGATCAACCGGCTGTGGGCATTCTGCACGCCCATGGCCGCCGCGCCGAGCATCCCGCACACGATGATCGGCACGCTATCGGCGCCGAGTGCCGGTTCGATGCCGACGCCGGAAACGCAGAAAGCCACCAGGAGCGCCGCCTGAATCGCGTACAAGGACACCGCTCTTCGATTGGCGTCCTGAGACCGCATGGCCTTCACCACCGCGCTGCTTAATACGATGCCGGAGACGAACGCGGGGAAGGTCATCAGTTTCGTGAAGATGCCCTGTCCATAACCGGCAACGTCCACGCCGATCAACACGAAGTTGCCCGTCACATGCGCCGTGAAGAGACCAAACAGGGCGACGAAGCTGAATGTGTCGACATAGCCGGCAATGGCTGCAAGCACATTGTCTTCGTGCCTCTTCGTCCAGGCCCGATTGGGGAGCATCGAACGGACGGTAATCAACATGCGCGCTTTAGTCATCGGGCTGCGGCGTGAATTTCGGCAATATAGCCGCCCGGGAACCGCACAAACGCCGCTTCGCGCTTGTCCGATGTGAACGGCTGTACCAGCACCGTCGCACCGGCGGACTGCGCTTTTTTCAACGTGCCGGCGAGGTTCGCCACTTCGTAGCCAGTCGTTTCGCGGCCAAAAGGATAGGGCAAATGACCGTCGGTGACGGCGACCGTCATCTTTCCAAAGCCCGATTCGATGCGGATGCGGCGATACGCATCGTTCGGCCGCCCGATCTCCGCGCCCGAAGCATCGTGCACGTCCGACACCACTTTTCCGTGCGAGAACGCGACGAAGTCGCGCACCAGTTCATCAGCGCGGTCCGGCGACACATAGACGCGATTCTCCGGTACCGTCTTCAACTCTTCGTACCTCCGCGCCTGCGTGTGCCAGTAAAACTGCATCTGGACGCCGCCCGGCCACACGACGATCGCGTCGCGCCCGACTGGATCGGGGAATGGCGCAACGGTCACGTCCGCGCCGTGCGCTTTCGCCGACTGGATTGCCGCATCCATGTCGGTCACCATATAGCCTGTGCGTTCATCACCGAAAGGATAGGGAATCGGCGTCTTGAAACCGAATACCGACAGCGTGCCGACCGGCGTGAACACGAGCTGCGAAATCGTTCGGCTCGGCGCCGGCGTTACCTGGAACTCGCCTTGCTTTGACTTGTGACCGCCGAACGTTGCGAGAAAGCTTTCGACGAATGTGTCGAAATCTTCCGGTGCCACGTACACGTGCGTTGTGTCGTACTGGGGGCCGACGGATACCGTCGGCGCCGAGACTGGCGTCGCGACGGCTAGCAGCGTCGAGACGAGGCCGGTGGTGACCATGCTGGTCGCGATCAAGAGACGGAAGAGGGACATGGCATTGAAGTATCTTTATGGTTTTTCATGAAGATGGCGCTTGCCATCTCGACGAATCGAATCGGACAGCCACACCGCCATTAACAGCGCGGCAATCAATCCGAGATGCTCGAAAAAGCTGTTGGCCGCACGCAGCCGAGCGGCACCGGCCATGTTCCAGAAATCATTCGCGACCAGCATCGCGACTGCCGTCAGGCATCCGAGGCCGCCGGCGCCGAGCCAAGCAAGACGATCCGCGATGACGCAAACCGACCCGCCCAGCTCGACGGCAATGGCGAGAGCCGCCCAAAGCCACCCTGGTCGAAGTCCGAAGTGATCCAGCTCGGCGATGGCCGCCCGATAATTCAAGAGCTTCGTTAGGCTGCCGAACAGGTAGGCGGACACCAGCGCCGTTCGAGCCATTGGCACAAGCGGGCGCCAGCCGAGGATCGCGCTCACCCATGCGGGACGGCGAGTCTTGACCGCGTCCATATCAAATCGCCCAGCACGCACAGCCGAGCGCTCCCCAGAACGAACGCGCATCGGACGCGGGTACGCTGCGCAACCACGCCTGGTCGTGGCTGTGCCCATGCACGATGCATGCGTTTGCGCAACCGCACGACGCGCCGGCCACCTTCTGCAACGCCGCCTCTGCGTCGCCCTTCGAATCCCTCCAGGCCGCAAAGCCGCCGAACCGCCGCACCGGCGACCAGTCGGGCATGGCGGGCGGCGGCTCGCCGTCGTCGAGAAAAGCGAACTCGCCCGTTCCATAGACAACGCGCCCGCCTACCAGCGTCAACATCGAAGTCGTGTGCGCGATGTCGTCCTCGGCACAGGAGAAGAAGTCGCGGTCCGGCACGATCAGATCGGCGAATTGTCCAACCGCGATCTGCCCTTTCTTTCCTTCCTCGTTCGAGAACCAGGTCACCTTCTCAGTCCACATGCGCAGCGCCGTTTCGCGATCGACGCAGTTGCGTTGCGGGTACAGGCGCAGACCGCCGACCGTTCTTCCCGTCACCAGCCACGCGAGGGATACCCACGGGTTGTACGAAGCGACTCTCGTGGCGTCGGTGCCGGCCGATAGCCGAATGCCCTTCTCCAGCATCTTCGCCACCGGCGGCGTGGCTGCCGCGGCGGTCGAGCCGTAGAGTTCGACGAAGTATTCACCTTGATAAGCCATCCGATGCTGGACGGCGACGCCGCCGCCGAGTGCGGCGATACGATCCATCGAGCGCTCCGAGATCGTCTCGGCATGATCGAAGAACCAGTTGAGACCCGCCAGCGGTATATCGCGGTTGACCTTTTCGAATACGTCGAGCGCGCCGCTGATTGTCTCGTCATACGTCGCGTGCAAGCGCCACGGCCAGCGATTCTCGGCCAGCACGCGCACCACGGCCTCCAGTTCGTCTTCCATCTGTAGCGGCGTGTCAGGCCGCGGCTCACGAAAATCCTCGAAGTCTGCGGCGGAATAGACGAGCATTTCACCGGCACCGTTGTGCCGAAAGTAATCGTCCCCCTGCTTGTACTTCGAGGTTTTTGTCCAATTGAGGAAGTCCTGCTTTTCTTCCTTCGGTTTTTGCGTGAACAGGTTGTACGCAAGCCGCACGGTCAGTTGTCCTTCATCCGCGAGCCTTTGAATCACCTCGTAGTCTTCCGGATAGTTCTGGAAACCGCCGCCCGCGTCGATCACGCCGGTGACACCGAGTCGATTCAGTTCGCGCATGAAATGACGCGTCGAATTCAACTGATAGTCGAATGGCAGTTTGGGGCCTTTCGCGAGGGTCTCGTAGAGAATCGATGCATTCGGTTTCGCGAGCAGCAGGCCAGTCGGGTTGCCTTGGCCATCGCGCATGATCTTGCCGCCAGGAGGCTCGGGGGTTTCCTTCGTGTATCCGACGACGCGCAATGCTGCAGCGTTCAACAACGCGCGGTCGTACAGATGCAGGATGAATACCGGTGTATCCGGCGCCACGGCGTTCAGCTCGTCGATGGTCGGCAACCGCTTTTCGACGAACTGCTGCTCGGTGAAGCCGCCTACCACGCGCACCCACTGCGGCGGCGGCGTGATCGCGACTTGCCGCTTCAGCATGTCCATTGCATCGGCCAGCGAGCGCACACCGTCCCAACGGAGTTCCATATTGAAGTTCAAGCCGCCTCGCACGAGATGCGCATGGTTGTCGATCAGCCCCGGTAGTACGAGGCGGCCGTTCAGATCGACAATGCGCGTGTTCGAACCGGCGAGCGGCATGATTTCCGCCTCGTCGCCGACAGCGACGAACGTGCCGTTTTCGATTGCGACTGCGCTCGCCGTCGGCTTCGACCGATTCAGAGTCACGAATCGTCCGTTGCGCAAGACGAGATCGGGAATGTGGAAAGAGGCGGTCATGAGCGAATGTCTCCGGTGGATTCCGATATGGCGCTTGACTGCTTGGGCGCCGGCCGGCCGGGCAGCATCCCCAAGATGTGGTTGCTGCAACCTGCATCGCGCCAGGCGGCCTGCAGCGTATTTCCGGCAAGCAAGCGTTTTGCGAGCGGTGCGATCTGCTCGCCGCCCAGCATGCCGAGCAGGCCGAGCAGCGCGATGAGTGGCGGCGCGGGT
>NZ_LOYJ01000073.1:0-29852 GCF_001526245.1 Burkholderia sp. MSMB1498 | reverse complement strand
CTACTGCTTCAACGGCAACCTGATCATGCGCGCGACGGGCGACCGGATGCTGCTGTCGCCGCCGCTCGTGGTCTCGAGGACTGAGATCGACGAGATCGTGGAGAAGGCGAAGCGGGCGATCGATGCGACCGCGAAGCAGCTGGGCATCGCGTGACACGGCGCGGGCGGCGCGCGGCCAAGCGCACGGAGAGACGCGCGCCGCGCATCGCACGGAGAGACGCCGCGCTCCGGTCGTCGGGTAAGTGCCGGAATCGGCACGCGCTCAGCGGCCGCGCGCTTCACGGGCCGACGGCTCCCACTCGTGCGGCAGCGACTCGGGATCGAGCCAGCGCACGCGTCTTAGCGCGCGGAATATGACGACGTATAGCGGAATCTGCACGACGGCGAATGCGAAGATGACCCATGCAAGGCACGCGTCGAGCGGGTGGGCGCCCATCGTGAGGAACGCGCCGAACGCGAGCACCGCGGCGAGCGCCGCCATGCCCGCATAGGATAGCGAACGAAACAGCCGCACGGCCCAGCGCTTCCCCTTGCCGATTCCGATGCCCACCGTCAGCATGATCGCCGCGGCCACTGCGATCTCCTCGAATCGGTAGTTTTCCGAAGCGAATCCCACGACGTCGCCGAGACAGTCGAAGAGTTCCATGAAGGTCGTGCCGACCGCGACGAAGAACGCCATGCCCGCGGGAATCGCCTGGGGCGGCGCGCCGGCGGGGCGATTTCCGGGGCGCGCCGCGGCGCCGGAGGCCCGACGCGCGGCCGTCGCGTCAGCGGAATGATCGAAGTTCGTCAATGCGCGGCTCCCGGACGATGGCCGACGCCGACTTGAAATTGCAGGACGGGCGCGGGCGCGCCGGGTTGAGACGTCATCGGGCGATCGGGGGCGAGGAGGTGAGCGGGGTGGTCGGGGTCTTGCCGCGGCTCGCCGCCGAGGCGCTGCTGAAGCCGGTCGATCCCGTGCGTGACGCTATCGGGCGGATCGATGCCGTACACGCTGGCTCCGTAGATGGATGCCATGTAGGCGGGCGCTTCGATCGTCCGCAACAGCAGCAGTTCGCGACGAGCCTGCATCAGTTTCCGTTGCGCTTCGCGCACGGCGTCGGCGAAGCGGCTCGCCTGTTCCTCCATCTGCCGGGCCTGCGCCTGAGCCGCGGCCCGATTGGGATTGTCGAGCGACGCGCTCTTGATCCCGTCGAGCGCGTTGCGTTGCGACGCGAGCCGCTTCGTCGCCTGGACGGCCTCTTCGGAAATTTCGCCGGCCTCCCGCGCGACGCGGGGCAGCGAAGCCAGCGTGCGCGGACCGCTCGCGACGAGGTCCGGCAGGATGAGGATCGGCCCCACGGTTTCGAGCACCTTGTAGTGCCACGCGTTGCCGAGTGGCTTCTTGCGAACCTCGTCGCCCGTCAGCTCGTACTTCAACATCCGGCTGTCTTCGAGCAGCAGCAATGCCGACGTCATGCCGGCCACGAGGCCCAGCACGGGCAGAAGCGTCACGCCGCCGGCAAGTATCGCGGCGAACGACACGGCGCCCGCCAGGATGCCGAACGTGTCGCCGACGACGGCCGCGCCGTCGAATGCGCTCTTGTGTTCCTCGATGAAGTCGCGGGCCTTCGAGATGCCTGGCCCGAGCAGCGCGGGGCCGGGCGCCGATCGCCTGGCCGCGGACACGCTCTGCGCCCACTGCATCGACAATTGATCGATGGTTTGAGGCGTCGCGGAGCTGAGCGGATCGGCCGGCATCAGCGGCGGGCGGGACACGGCGACCACCAAATCGAGCGCATTGCCGTTGGCGTCGGGCGTCGCCGATTTCAGGCGCGACGCGCCGATGCCGTCGAAAAACACGACGCCCGCCTTTGGGCCGAGCACCTTGCCGGCGAAGTTCGACAGATGGAATTCCGCTTCCGATCGATTGCAGTACGGCTCCCACAAGGCAGGTGCGTTCGGCATGGCGGTGGAATGGCAATGGATGGAACGGGTTTCAGGCCGATCACGTCGCGACGCTTGCCCGAAGGCATTCGGAAAATCGTCGATAAACCGTCAATATAATCGGCGGTCCGATTTAATGCGAGTCTGTCGAATGATGCGGCCGATCGATCTTCTTCACGAATATGCCGGAACCGATTCGATAATGTAAGTGTTACCGTCCGATTATGATTTTTTCGAGGTATGCGAAATAATTTCCGAGTTTTGTCGAGGGCAATTAGGGCTGGCTTTAAAACCCGGAAAAAACGCAGTGACTTTCCAAGTTAATGCGTTATATTTTCGTCCTGCTATGTCGTCAAAAAGAACGAGGGCGCGCCGGGGGCAAACATGCAATTATCCGACCTTGCGGGTTTTCTGAACCTGCAGAATAGTCGCCTGCTGAGCATTCGGACACCGCTTTCCGGTCAGTCGGCGCTCGTCGTCAGCGATTTTCAATGCAGCGAAGGCTTGTCCGTTCTGTTCGACATGCGCATCGGCCTCGCGTCGCGCGATCCGACGATCGAGCTCAAGCAGATGATCGGGCAGCCGGTCACCGTATCGCTGAAGCTGGCGACCCCGTCGAGCGGCGGCTCGGAGCGCCATTTCCACGGTTATGTGACGCAGTTCAGCCATACCGGCGCGGACGGCGGCCTCGCGACGTATGCGGCCACCGTCCGGCCGTGGCTGTGGATGCTGTCGCGGCGCGTCGATTCGCGCATTTTCCAGGACAAGAGCGTTCGCGACATTCTCGACGGCGTGTTCTCGCAGTACGCGAAACTGGCGTCCTACGCGTTTCGTCTGTCCCGCGCGCTCAAGCCATATAGCTATTGCACGCAGTATCGCGAAACCGATCTGAACTTCGTGCTCCGCTTGATAGAGCAGGAAGGGCTCTTCTACTATTTCGAGCATGCGAACGACGGCCACAAGCTGATCGTCACCGACGATTCGACTCACGCCAAGCCGATCGACGGCGCGCCGGCGCTGCGATATTCGGCGGGCGAAGTCGTCGACGACGAAGCGATCGTGTCGCAGTTCGCCGCGCATCGACAACTGACGTCCAGCACCGTCAGCCTCAAGACGTTCGACTACAAGGTGCCGGGCGCGCGGCGCTACGTGTCGGGCGACACGAAGGCCGAGCAGGGCAGCGTCGAGCCGTACGAGGTGTACGACTACGTCGGGCTGCACGGCTTCGATTCGACGGACCGCGGCGAGGAGCTCGCGCGCTTCCGGCTCGAAGCGCTGGCGGCGGGCAGCAAGGCGTTCACCGGCGCGGGCAACTGCCGCACGCTCGCGCCCGGCCGCTATTTCGAGCTCACCGATCATTACGATCACGGCGGCGCGCGGCCCGAGGACCGGCAATTCCTGCTGACCGCGGTGCACCATCACGGCGTGAACAACTATCAGTCGAACGAAGGCGCCGCATCGTACACGGCGAGCTTCCAGTGCATCCGCAAGAAGATCCCTTTCCGTGCGTCGCTCGCGATGCCGCGCCCGGTCATCGCCGGCCCGCAGACGGCGATCGTGGTCGGCCCGAAGGGCGAGGAGATCTACACCGATTCGCTCGGGCGCGTGAAGGTGCAGTTCCATTGGGACCGGCTCGGGCAGCGCAATCAGGGCAGCTCGTGCTGGGTGCGCGTCGGCCAGCCGTGGGCGGGAGGCGGTTTCGGCGGCGTGACGATTCCGCGCATCGGCGACGAGGTGGTCGTGTCGTTCCTCGACGGCGATCCGGATCGGCCGATCATCATTTCGCGCGTCTACAACGCGCAGAACATGCCGCCCTGGAAGCTGCCGGAGAACGCGACGCAAAGCGGCATCCTGTCGCGCTCGATGAAAGGGCACGCGGGCACCGCGAACGCGATCCGCTTCGACGACAAGCAGGGCGAAGAGGAGCTGTGGCTGCAGGCCGAGCGCGACATGCGCACGGAGGTGGAGCACGACGAGCTGCGCAGCGTCGGGAACGATCATCGCTCGGCGGTGGGGCGCAATCACACGCTCAACGTGAAGCAGGATCACGTTTCGAATACCGGCAACAACCAGACTGTGGGTGTCGGCAGCGCGTTCGCGATGACCGTGGGCGCGCTGCCCGCGCAGGACGCCGCGCCGCCGCCCGCCGGAACCTACGTGCTCGACGTCACCGATCAGGTCGTCATCCGGTGCGGCAAGTCGAGCATCACGATGACGAAGGACGGCCTCATCAAGCTCGAGGGCGTGCAGATCGTCGAACATGCTTCGGATTACTTCCTGATGCAGGGCAAGAAGATCGATCTGAATCCTTGACGCGCTCGCCCGTCTGCCTGCGCGCGGTCCGCGCGCGAGTTCTTTGCCAACGAGCCGAACATGAAATATCTCACGCAAGAGTGCAGTTTCGAGATTCCTTCGCTTGGCGACGATCGCACGGTCAACGTGCTCGCGCTCACGCATCCCGACACGAGCGGCACGTTCCAGATCGTCGTGAGCCGCGATCAACTGATCGGCGGCGAGGATCTGGGCCGATGCATGCAGCGGCAGATCGGACTGATGACGCGCCACGTGACGGGTTTCAAGGAAATCTCGCGTAGGCCGGTGGAAATCGGCGAGCGGCGCGCGCCGGCGCTGGAGCTCGAAAGCACGTTCCGTCAGTCGGGATCGGCGTTCTACCAGATCCAGGCGATGACCGTGACCGACGCGCCGCGTCTGCTCGTCATCACGCTGTCGAGCCAGACGCCGCTGACGGACGCGCACCGCGCGACGTGGCGGGCGCTGCTCGCCAGTTACAGCGCCCACGCGTGACGCGTGCGGGTTCGCGCGCGCCTCGTACACATGCCGCTCGCACCACGGCCCCGGTTGCTCCCGTGAACCAGAACTGATCCCGCCATGTCGCTCCTCGCCGCCGCTCGCGCGCAAGACACCTTCACGCACACATCGCTGCTCGCGCAGATGCTGAAAGTGGCGGCGACGATCGGCGCGGGCCTGCTGGTCGGCGCGGCGATCGGGGCGGCGGCGGCTTTCGTCGTCGGGACGGGCGGGCTCGGAGCGGTGGTGCTCGGCGCCGTCGTCGGCGCGGTGATGTCGCAGGTCGTCAATGCGGCGGCGTCGCATTTTCTCGGCTCGGATTCGCTGGAGGGCTATTTATCGGACAAAGCGGGCGAGCTGATCGACAGCTTCATTCCCGGCGACGTGAAGGGCGCGATCTCGACGGGCTCGACCGACGTCTTCGTGAACGGGCGCGGCGCCGCGCGCGCGGCGGGCATGCCGGCGCCGCCGCTGCCGCCCGGCGTCGAGCCGCAGTCGGTCGCCGATCTGTTCGTGCCGGTCGATCAGGATTTCGTCGCCTGCTCGAATCATCCGAATCCGGCGGGCGAGCATCTCGCCGAAGGCTCGTCGAGCGTGTTCGTCAACGGTCGGCCCGCATCGCGCATCAAGGATGCGACCACCTGCGACGGCAAGATCAACACCGGGTCGACGAACGTGAGCATCGGCGGCGATCGCGTGCGCGTGCGCGACGTCACGAGCGAGATGCCGCCGTGGCTCGCGACGATCGCGAAATACGCGGGGCTCGCGATCGCGCTCTGCCAGGCGATACGCGGCAAGGGGCCGCTTGCCAGCAAGCTCGCGTGCTTCGCGATGAACTTCGCGATCAACGTGGCGGCCGACAAGCTCGTCGGCAGCGTGATGTCGGGGCGCATCGGGCATCCGGTCCATCTGCCGACGGGCGCGAAGATTCTCGACGGCGTAGAAGACCTCGATTTCGTGCTGAGCGCACCGGTGCCGATCGTCTGGCAGCGCTTCTACAGCAGCCTCGATCCGCGTGACGATCGCCCGCTCGGGCGCGGCTGGAACCTGCCGTACGCGGTCGAGCTGCGGCTCGGCGCCGGCGGCGAGAATCCGCATCGCTGGATCGACGCGCAAGGACGCGGCACCCCGGTGCCCGATCTGCAGCCGGGCCAGAAGTACTTCAATCGCAGCGAGGGGCTGACCTTCGCGTGTACGCCGGGCGGACACTGGATGGTCGAGCAGGACGACGGCATGTGCTTCGATTTCGGGCTGCCGCGCTCCGGTCTCGCGACGCAAACGCTGCGTCCCGTCGTGTTCGAGGATCGCAACGCGAACCAGCTGCACTTTCACTATGACGCGCACGGCCGGCTGGACGAGCTCGCGACGATGGCGGGCCATCGCGTGCGGATCGAATACGACGCGTCGCGCCGCGAGCGGATGTCGCGCGTGATCCTGCACGCGGGCGGCGCGAGCGAATGCCTGGTGAGCTACACGTACACGTCCGACGGGCTGCTCGCGAGCGTGTCCGACGCACAAGGGCGCGAACGACGCCGCTTCGGCTACGATCCGGCCGGGCGCATGACGATGCACCGGTTGCCGGGCGGCAAGACCGCGCGTTACGCGTGGGAGGAGTTCGAGCGCAAGGCGCTCGCGGAAGAGAACGGTCTGGCGGATCGCGAGGCGCGCGTCGTCGAACATTGGACCGACGACGGCGAGCGCTATCGCATCACGTACGATTTCGAGCGTCAGGCGGCGCGCGTGACGGACCAGCTCGGGCGCACGCAGCTATGCGAATGGAACGCCGATTATCTCGTGACCGCGCACACCGACGCGCTCGGGCGGAACTGGCGTTTCGATTGGAGTCCGAACCGGGAGCTGCTCGGGTTCGTGGAGCCGAACGGCGCGACGACGCGGCTTCGCTACGACGACGAGCGCGGCTTGCCCACCGAGCTGACGAATGCGCTTGGCGAGAAAACGCAATTCGCATGGCATCCGCTATGGATGGCGCTCGAACAGCAGACGCTCGCCGACGGGCGGCAATGGAAATATGAATTCGACATGCGCGGCAACCGCGTCGGCGAAACCGATCCGCTCGGGCAGCGCATCGAATTTCGGCTCAACCGCCAAGGGCGGCCGGCGGCGATCGTCGACGAGCGCGGCGGCATCACGCACTTCGGATGGGACGGGCAGCACCGGCTGATTGCGCGCACCGACTGCTCGGGCATCACGACGCGGTTCGAACACGACGCGCGCGGCCGGATGGTGGCGCTGACCGATGCGCTGGGCAATACGACGCGCTATCGCCATGACGGCCGCGACCGGATCGTCGAGACGCGATTGCCGACCGGCGGAGATGAACAATATCGCTGGTCGCTCGCGGACGAACTGGCCGCGTTCGTCGACGGAAACGGACATGCGACCGCATTCGCGTACGACGCGGCCGGGCGCCTTGCGTCGAGAACGGATGCGAACGGGCATCGGGTCAGCTTCGAATACGATGCGGCCGGCAATCTGCGCACGCTCCGCAACGAAGTGCGCGACAGCTACCGGTTTGCCTATGACGCGGGCGATCGCCTGATCGAACAGATCGGTCCGGACGGATTGCGCGTCGAATACGAGCGCGATGCGAGAGGTGCGCCGATCGTCGTACGGCAGGCGGCGGGCACGCCCGAGCAGATCACGATCGAGCTGGAGCGCGATGCGCTGGGGCGTCTCGTTCGCAGGCGCACCCCGGAAACCGTGACGACATACGATTACGACGCGACCGGGCGCCTCGAACGGATTGCGCGCAAGCATCTCGACGGCCGCCCGATGAACACCGTCACGTTTGCATATGACGAACTGGATCGGCTCGTTGCGGAGACGTCGGATGTGGCCGGCGACGACGGGCAGGTCGCGACGACGCGTCTCGCGCATGAATACGACGCGCTCGGCAATCGCACCGGCACGACGTTGCCGGACGGCCGCACGCTGAGCTGGCTGTATTACGGCAGCGGCCATCTGCACCGGATTGCATCGAACGGCGAGACCGTCTGCGATTTCGAGCGCGATCGTCTGCATCGCGAGGTGAGCCGGACGCAGGGCGCGCAGACGCTGGCGACGGCATATGACGGCTTGTCGCGAAAGATCGGGCAATGGATCGGCGACTGGCAGCGCACGCCGGGTTCATGGGCTGCTTTCGGCACTCGACAGAGCCGGGATCTGCTGCGCAAGGCGTTCGCGTATGACCGCGGCGGCGAGCTGACGGCGCGGATCGATCCGTTGGGCGGCGAGCTGAACTACCACTACGACCCGGCCGGCCGATTGCTCGGCGGTACGGTCGCCGGCGCGGGCGCGGGCGCAGGCGGGCGGCCGGATGCGGCAGGCGTCCTGACCGAGGCGTTTGCGTACGATGCGGCGTCGAACCTGCGGCCGGTGGGGCAGCCTGGGCGGGTGGAGGGCAATCGTCTGCTGATGAGCGGAGATCGCCGCTATCGGTACGATGCGCATGGGCGGCTCGTCGAGAAGCTGACGGGCGGGCACACGGAGCAGCATCTGAAGTACGACGTCGAGCATCGGCTCGTCGAGGTGAGGACGGTGCGGCGCGGCGTCGAGCAGACGGTGCGCTTTAGCTACGACGCGTTGGGCCGACGGATCGCGAAGCACGATGCGTTCGGCACGACGCGCTTCGTGTGGGACGGGATGCGGCTTGCGCAGGAGTATCGCGGCCATCAGGCGGTGACCTACCTGTACGAGGGCGACGGCTATGTGCCGCTGGCGCGGATCGACGCGGTCAGCGACGACAGCCATTGGCTGTGGCGGCTGTATCACGGCGACGAGCACGACAAGCCGGAGGCCGAAGCCAAGCCCGAGGCGAAGATCTATTATTTCCACGCGAACGCGGGCGGCGCGCCGGAGGAACTGACGGACCGAGGCGGCCGGGTGGTGTGGCGGACGCGATATCGAGCGTGGGGGAATACGGTGCTGCAAGCGTACGCACCGGAATTCCAGGCGAATCCGTCGGGGGACGTGATGCAGCCGCTGCCGCAGGCGTTGCGGTTTCAGGGGCAGTACGAGGATCTGGAGACGGGATTCTGTTACAGCACGTTCCGATACTATGATCCGGACGTGGGGCGGTTCATTACGCCGGACCCGATCGGGTTGGCGGGCGGGTTGAATCAGTATCAGTATGCGCCGAATCCTATTGGCTGGATCGATCCGTGGGGATTGTCTTGCGTAAGTGATCTAAAAAATATAAAGGAGCAATTGAATTCGGGTAAGAGGGCTCAAATAACCGTTAATTCAAGGGCGGAGGCCGAGGAATTGTTGATCGCGCTAACCACGGGCAAGGGCATGCCTCGAGCATATAGGAATACAACAGGGCAGGCGCTTCCGAAGGGAAAGATCTCTGGAAGCGGCTCGGACTGGTTGCCCGGTGGGCGTGGTGCGTATGAGCGGGAAGGTACTTACCATTGGGATGCTGCGGATGCGAATGCAAAACCGGGGGATCACGCCTTGCAGGGCGATCATCTTCAGATTCATAATTTTGATGGAAAGATAATAAGAATATTTTATTAGAATTCGATCGTAAGGATGATTGGCGATGGATAAAGAGTCCAGGTTTTATTACAGCCCGTTCCCTTCCGGAGTTCGAGGTGATGAGAATGGCATGTTTTATGAGGAAATATTGCCTGATGGCGGGTCTAAGTATGTGATAGTCAGAGCCGTTCGATATATGGATGAACGGGCGCGAGAGTTGATCGAGGAAGGTGTTTCCGTGGAAGATTTGTATCCGGAAATCGAGGTGTTTGGCAGGATGCCGAGGCGCGACGCCTTATGGCTTTATAAAGTAGAGAGCTTTACTGTCGAGCGGCAATATCATGAGGATCAGGAGGTTTTTTCGGATCATTCGGAAAATTACGCCTACCATGTTTTTGATGATTATTATGATGCAATGGATTTTTGTCGGGAGTGGCATGGAATCTCTCAGGGGGATTTTAGGAAGAAATGGGAGACTAACTATCCGGATTTTTGAAGAAGCTATGTGAGAGGGGCGTTTTTGCGTGACGCTTGGGTGGAGGGGCTTGTACGCGTTTTTGAGATGTATCGTGTTGCGATGTCGGTGCGTTATCGATGCGGGAATTCCATGCTCATGATCAGTTGCCGTGCCAATCTAAATTGATGGTGATGGTTTCGTGGGTACAGGTTTAGCTTCGCGTCACGGACGGACAAATCCAGAGAATGCTGAAACTTACGGCGTGAGCGATATTTAGACGGTGAGCGGGGCAAAGTGGATGCCAACGATTTTTCATCGGCCGTGATGGATGGGTAAATGAGCGCTAGACAAAAAGACTTAACCTTCCGGGGCAAAGGGGGAAGTCGAGAAGAAAGAGCGCGAATGGCGATTGTCTCTGTCGTTTCATGGCGACTATCTCGAACTGACGGGAGTTGCTGGGGCTTCCCGGTGTCCCCACATACTTGTGCGAAGTGACGGGCTAGTCGGCGTTGAGATGGCGGAACTGCACTTCATCGACGGCAATTCGCCGAAAAGCGAGAGGCAACAGAGATCGCGTCGGGAGCGTCTCGTATGCCGCGCTCAGGAACTTCATATTGGTGGGGGCGGCAAGCCTATGGCGTGACATGTCGGATTTGATTCCGAGTGGCCGTTGAAAAAATAGTGCGGACATTGAGGCGTTGACAGCCGGGTGGCTGAGGTTGCATCTCGTATTCAACTGGGGTAGGTAGGGCAGATTCCCGTGTTCGCGATCTGTGCGATACGTTCGTGCCGTGGCTGGTCATGGTTGGGATGTCGCTGTACGTCGCCGAAGACTTGCTTGGGTACTCATCGATCACGGTGACGAAGCGCTGCGTACGTCTGGTCCCACATGTGGGGCGTCCGGCGGGGCATGCGCGGCTGAGCCGCATGGGGTTTTACGTCAAATAAAGGGAGCGGAATGCTATTGAATGTGGCACGATGTATTATAGATCGTGCTGTTATCTACTAAAGGTTGTGCCATGAAAACGTTAGATGTGTCTCAGGCTGCTGCCGCCGCACATGCGGGCGGTGTCCTGTCGGCTGTTCTCAAGGCCGAGGGCGGTTTATTTTACGTCGAGCTGGAAACGCGGACGGCTGGAACGGCCGTGCTGGTCACGTCGAACAATCGCCGGCCGCGTGCGTTTCGGAACCCCGTCAAGGCACTTGAGGTGATCCGCGAGCTTGGATTGCAGTCGGGGCGTTTCTCGCTCGAAGCATGGCGACCCGATGAGGTCGAGATCGAGCGTTCAAGCCGTCCGGATCGTGCAGCGGCGATGAAGCAGACGCACGCGAATGCGGCGGCCTATGACAAATGGTTGCGTGAGCAGGTGCAGGAGTCGATCGACGACCCTCGCCCGAGTATCGAGCATGAGGACGTGATGAAAAAGGCTCTGGCCCGTGTCGAAGCGATGCGAAAGGGGAAGCGCGCTAAGACTTAAGTGGCGGCTGTTGGCTGAGGAAGACCTGTTGGGTATCTTGGAGTTTATCGGGGAGGACGATCCGGATGTCGCATTAGCCCTGGTGCAGATGATTCGCGAAAAGGCGGAGGGATTGAG
Source organism: Burkholderia sp. MSMB1498 (assembly GCF_001526245.1). NCBI lineage: Bacteria > Pseudomonadati > Pseudomonadota > Betaproteobacteria > Burkholderiales > Burkholderiaceae > Burkholderia > Burkholderia sp. MSMB1498. The sequence goes on along the minus strand of NZ_LOYJ01000073.1, from coordinate 18,566 downwards.
AGGCCGCCCGAGGCTGTACCGAACGGAGCGCTTACCCGGAACGAGAGAGATGGTCGTGCATCACAATTACATTGTCGTGTACAGCATTGATGTAGATCTAATTGAGATTTTGAACGTGAAGCACGCGCGTCAACAATGGCCGTAAGTGCAAGATGTGCGCGCGTCTCAATGGCGGCTGTTTGGGGGGGCGGATGATGCGGCTTCTTTTACTCGGTGCTGGGTTTACGCGTAACTGGAATGGTTGGTTGGCTGGGGAGTTGGCTGACGATCTGATTAGTCGTCTATCGACCGATAGGGATCTGAGTCACCGGTTGATCGTGAATCCGAATTTTGAAGGGGTGTTAGGTGACCTTCAGCGCGAATGGGCTAACACGCGGCAGGATGCGCAGCGGCAGAGGCTAGACCGCATGCAGGAAGCGATTCGGTCATCTTTCGATGACATGAATCGAATGCTCGCGGACCAGCCTGGATTGGAATTCCCGGGCGCTCCGATCTTTGCCGGGCGTACCGTCGCGGATTTTCTTGCGCGCTTCGATGCGATCTTTACGCTGAATCAAGATCTTTTGCTTGAGCTGCATTACAGACCGCCGATGCTGCCGGTTGGGCGAGGAGGGTGGGCGGACCGCCCCCAGTTCCCTGGAATGAGGGTGCCGCAAAACTTCTGGGCGCTACGAGCGACAGAGCGGCTCGTAGCCGAGTGGCGGCCATTGCCGGAAGCCGACTATCGTGTGGAGGGCGGGTGTCAGCCAGTTTTCAAGCTCCACGGTTCGGTAAATTGGCGCAGTGCGAATGATGGTGACTTGTTGGTGATGGGGGCGAACAAGGTTGAGGCAATTGCTGGGTCGTCTCTGCTCACGTGGTATGCGGATGAGTTTAGGGCGCGGTTGCGTGAGCCGGGAAGTCGACTGATGACTATTGGCTATGGCTTTGGTGATCAACACATCAACAATGAGATCGTCGAAGCTGCCAACAACGATCCGACTTTCGGCCTTTTCGTCGTGGATCCGAACGGTCGGAAGGTATTGCGGCCCCGAAGTGAGGGGCAAATTCCCTTGCCGCCGCAGCCAATCGAAGGTGTTCGATATATCGGCGGCTCGACAAGACCGCTTCGTTCTACTTTTACTGGCGACGAGCTTGAGCGTGGGAAGTTGATGCGATTTTGGCGGATCGACCGCTAAGTGTTGCGGGGAGGCAAAGTCCTCGCTGACCCACATGGATGGGTGCAGAGATGAGTGATGGTGATAGGAGCGAAGATTTTCTCGGTAGCAAGCGCCTGGATGACTACTACGATGCTTGGGTGCAAGCCGCTGCCGAAGCGAGGAAGTGGGAAAGTCGCTTCTACGAGTTGCTGGGCGTCTTGGTCGTGTTCGGTCTTGCCATCAGTCCCAAGCTGACGCTGGCAATCGCGGGGATTGTCCTGGTCATCGATATTGTGCGAGGCAAGCTACAAGATCGCAGGACCATGCGCTGGCTTGAGGACGAGCGGCAGCGCGCTGAGCGGCAACAACAAGAGGACGATGGCTCGACGTAGTGTTGAGTAACGGTCTTGTTTGACCTACTCACGGGGGCGGGTTGAGAAGTCGTCATTGCTTCCCAGTGAATCTGGGGGCGAAGAAAAAAAGCCCTGCGAGTGCAGGGCTTTTTCTTTGCCGAATGGCTTTACGCTAGCGCCGGAGAAAACTGCTCGATCCAGCGTTTGACGCGTCGCCACAAGCGGCGAATCTTTGGTGGGCGGTACTGGGATCGAACCAGTGACCCCTGCCGTGTGAAGGCAGTGCTCTACCGCTGAGCTAACCGCCCAAAGAGCCTTGAATTATGTCAGAGCTTTTTCGTTTCGTAAAGCACTTTTTCCAACATAACCCATCTGACGGGTGCGGACCGCGCATCGCGCGGCCCGGGACCGGATTCTACCGGCAATCGGGCACTTTTATCCAGCACTTTTTAGCGCCGCGTGCGCCGTCACTTCGTCGCGCCGCGAAGGCGCCGGATCTCGTCGTCCAGATACTCCCCGAGCCGCTCGGCGACGGGTTCCCGCTCGTTCGCGCGCCGCAGCCGCAACGTGTGCGATTCGAGCGCATCGCCGCCAAGCGGCAGGTAGCGCAGCCGCTCGCTGCGCACCTGGCGCAGCACGCTCGGCACCAGCGCGACGCCCATCTCGAATTCGACCATCGTCAGCACCGTTTGCCACAAGCGCGCCTCGTGCCGGATCTGCGGGCTGAAGCCGGCGCTCACGCACTGCGCGATGATGAGGTCGTGGTAGTGGGGCGCCGCGTCGCGCGGGAACAGGATGAACGGCTCGTGCGCAAGCGTCGCGAGATCGATGCGCTTGCGCAGTGCAAGCCGGTGCGACGCGGGCAGGCAGCAAAGGAACGGCTCGGAGAAGATCGTGTCGGCGTCGATTTCGGGCGGGAACGTGCCCCAATGCGCGTAGCCGACGTCGATCTGCGCGCGCAGGATCGCCTGCACCTGCTCGTGCGTGTTCATCTCCTTCAGCACGACTTCGACGTTCGGATAGTCCGCCTCGAAGCGCCGCACCGCGGGCGGCAGTCCGCGGTACAGCATCGAATTGACGAAGCCGATCCTGAGCCGTCCCGCGAGCCCCGACGCCGACCGAATCGTCAGACGTTGCGCTTCCTGCGCCTGCAGCAGCAGCCGGCGCGCCTCGCCGAGCAGCACTTCGCCGGCATTCGTCAGCGCGACCGACTTGCTCGTGCGCGCGAACAGCTGCACGCCGAGTTCGTCCTCGAACTTGCGGATGTCGAAGCTGAGGGCCGGCTGCGAGATGAACAACCGTTTCGCCGCGCGGCCGAAATGCAGCTCCTCCGCGACGGCGACGAAGTAGCGCAATTGCTTCAGGTCCATCACGTCTCCGCTCGGGTCGATCGATAAATGCAGCTTATCGTACTGGATAAATCCTGTATTGGACGATTATCGATCGGGGTTCTACGCTCGTCGAACCAGGAGACATGCGCCAGGAGACAAGCGATGAACATGATGAAGGAAATCGTCGACGCGAGCGCGCCCGCGGCGGGCGCCGCCAACATCCCCGACTCGCGGGGCATCAACTTCTTCACGAGCGACCCCGATTGCGCGGCGCTGTTGCGGCTGCATCTCGGCGACGCGCGCTATCGCGGGCTCGAGCCCGAGCTGCGCGCGCTCGGGCTGCGCGCGTCGGACGAGCTCGACCGTCTCGCGTCGCGCGCCGACAAGAATCCGCCCGCGCTTCATCCGCGCACGCGCCGCGGCGAGCCCCTCGAATCGATCGACAAGCATCCGGACTACGTCGCGCTCGAGCGCGTCGCGTATGCGGAGCTCGGGCTGGCGGCGATGAGCCATCGCGCCGATGCGCCGCCGCCGCTCGTCAAGTACGCGCTGACGTTCCTGTTCGTCCAGGCCGAGTTCGGTCTCTGCTGTCCCGTCAGCATGACCGATTCGCTGACGCGCACGCTGCGCCGTTACGGTTCGCGCGAGCTCGTCGAGCGCTTCCTGCCGCGGCTCGCGTCGCGCGATTTCGACGTGCTGTATCAAGGCGCGATGTTCATGACCGAGCAGGCGGCGGGTTCCGACGTCGGCCGGATCGCGACGCGCGCGGTGCGCGAGACGGCCGCCGACGGCTCGACGGCCTGGCGTCTGTACGGCGACAAATGGTTCTGCTCGAACGCGGACGCCGATCTCGCGATGGTGCTCGCGCGGCCCGAGGGCGCGCCCGAGGGCGTCAAGGGGCTCGCGTTGTTCCTGTTGCCGAAGACGCTCGCCGACGGTTCGCGCAACCGCTATCGGATCGTGCGGCTGAAGGACAAGCTCGGCAGCCGCTCGATGGCGAGCGGCGAGATCACGCTCGAGGGCGCGCAAGCGTATCTGATCGGCGAGATCGGGCGCGGCTTTCATCAGATGGCGGACATGATCAACATGTCGAGGCTGTCGAACGGCGTGCGCGCGGCGGGGCTGATGCGCCGCGCGGCGACGGAGGCGCTGCACGTCGCGCGCCATCGCGAGGCGTTCGGCCGCAAGCTGATCGACATGCCGCTGATGCAGCGGCAGCTCGTCAAGATGCTCGTGCCGACCGAGCAGGCGCGGTCGCTCTTCATGCAGATCGCGCTGCTGCTCACGAAGGCGGACGCGGGCGATGCGCAGGCGGCCGGCTGCGTGCGGCTCCTCACGCCGCTCATCAAGTTCCGCGCGTGCCGCGATGCGCGGCGCGTCGCCGGCGACGCGATGGAGGTGCGCGGCGGCACCGGCTACATCGAGGAGTGGAGCGACGCGCGCGTGCTGCGCGACGCGCATCTCGGCTCGATCTGGGAGGGCACGAGCAACATCGTCGCGCTCGACGTCGCGCGGGCGGTCAAGCGCGAAGGCGCGCTCGCGCCGCTGCGCGCGTTCCTGTGCGCCACGCTCGACGCGGCGCGGCTGCCCGACGCGAGTGCGACGCGTTTGCGCCGCGCGCTCGATCGCGCGAGCGACGCGATCGAGCATGTCGCGCGGACGGGGGAAGACGCGCTCGTGCGGCAGGCGGCGTCCTCGCTCTATCACGCGACGACCGCGATCCTGCTCGCGAGCGAAGGGATGCGGCTTGCGCCCGATCACCGGCGGCTCGCGCTCGCGCATCTCGTGTTGCGCTACAGGCTTTCGCCCGTCGATCCGCTCGCGTTGCCGCGCGCCGATGCGCACGCCGGCGTGCTCGCGGCGCTGCTGAACGATCGGCCGATCGCGCTCGGCGATGCGCTGCGGCTGCTCGGCGATGAGTCGGGAGAGGCGGCATGAGCGGCGATGTCTCGAAGCGGTTCCCGCCGTCGAGCGGGCTTGTGGTCGATGCGGCGGCTGCGCGGGCGATCGGTTCGGCGCAGGCATCCGGTGGCGCCGGCGCGGCGGGGCATGCAGCGCACGCATCGTGTTCGGCGTTCGCGCCGCGCGAATCGCTCGTGCCGTCTAGCGAGCCGGGGATGAGAATCGTATCCATCGCGAACACCGCGAACACCGCGAACACCGCGAACACCGAGAACACCGAGAACACCGAGAACACCGCGAACACCGCGAACACCGCAAACACCGCAAACACCGCAAACACCGCAAACACCGCAAACACCGCAAACACCGCAAACACCGCAAACACCGCGAACACACCGAACCCAACCATCCCAAAAAACGCGACGACGACTACGACCGCGCCACCCAGTGCGCTCGCCGGCCTCAAGGTGATCGACCTGAGCCGCGTCCTCGGCGGCCCGTATTGCACGCAGGCGCTCGCGGACCACGGCGCGCGCGTGATCAAGATCGAGCCGCCGACGGGCGACGAAACGCGCGGCTGGGGCCCGCCGTTCTTCGACGACGACGCGTGGTACTTCATCGGCGTGAACCGCAACAAGGAGGGCATCGCGCTCGACCTGTCGCGCGACGAAGGCCGCGCGATTCTCTGGCGTCTGCTCGAGGACGCGGACGTGCTCGTCGAGAACTTCAAACCCGGCACGCTCGCGCGCTGGGGGATGGATTACGAACGCGACCTGCGCGCGCGCTTTCCGCGCCTGATTCACTGCGCGATCACCGGTTTCGGCGCCGACGGCCCGCTCGGCGGGCTGCCGGGCTACGACGCGGTGATTCAGGCGATGGCGGGCCTGATGAGCGTCAACGGCGACGCCGACGGCGACGCGACGCGCATCGGCCTGCCGATCGTCGACATGGTGACGGGCCTGAACGCGCTCGCCGGCATCCTGCTCGCGCTCGCCGAGCGCGAGAAGAGCGGCGCCGGCCAGTCGATCGACATCGCGCTGTACGACTGCGGCGTGTCGCTCCTGCATCCGCATCTGCCGAACTGGTTCGGCTCGGGGCGCACGCCCGCGCGCAGCGGCAACGCGCATCCGAACATCGCGCCGTACGACAGCTATCGCACCGCGAGCGCGCCGATTTTTCTCGCGGTCGGCAACGACCGTCAGTTCGCGCGGCTATGCGCGCATCTCGGCGTGCCGTCGCTCGCGAGCGATCCGCGTTTCGTCGACAACCGCAGCCGCTGCGCGCACCGCGCCGAGCTGAAGGCGCGCCTCGAAGCGCGGCTCGCCGAGCACGACTGCGAGACGCTCGCGCGCGAGCTGATGGGCGAGGGCGTGCCGTGCGGGCCGGTGCGCACGGTCGACGCCGTCGCGCGCGATCCGCACACGCTGCATCGCGCGCTCGTCGTCGAGATGGGCCGCTATCGCGGGGCGGCGTCGCCGATCAAGCTGTCGCGCACGCCCGCGACGTACCGCGTCGCGCCGCCGTCGCTCGGCCGCGACACGCGCGCGGTGCTCGATGCGCTCGGCATCGACGCGGCGACGCAGGCGCGGCTCGCCGAGGCGGGCGTGCTGAAGGAGGCGATGTGAGCGAATGGACGCGGCCGCCGGCTTGACGCGGCGACCGCGGCTCGATGGTCGGCGCGGGGCGAGCGCGCGGCCGGGCGTCCGAGGGCGATCGATGCGCCCGTCGGCCGAACCGCCCGCGACGCCCGCTTCGCACGGCCGAACCCGGAGCGATCCGGCCCGAACGGTGAAGGCGCGCGCGAGTCGCGCCACCGATGAAAGACATGGAGACAACGATGACATCCCTGCACGATGACCGCGCCGACCGCGCGCCGGTCGGCCAGCCCGCGCGCGCCGCGCTCGCGGCGTTCGTCGGCACGACGATCGAGTGGTACGACTTTTACATCTACGCGACCGCGTCCGCGCTCATCTTCGGCAAGCTGTTCTTTCCGTCGAGCGAGCCGTTCTTCAGCACGCTCGCGTCGTTCGGCACGTTCGCGGTCGGCTTTTTCGCGCGGCCGTTCGGCGGCCTCTTGTTCGGCCATCTCGGCGATCGGATCGGCCGTAAGAAGGCGCTCGTCGCGACGCTCGTGATCATGGCGCTCGGCACGGTCGGCATCGGGCTCTTGCCCGCGTATGCGCAGGCGGGCGTCGTCGCGCCGCTCGCGCTCGTCGTGCTGCGGATCGCGCAGGGCATCGCGATCGGCGGCGAATGGGGCGGCGCGGTGCTGATGGCGAGCGAGCACGCGGGCGCGGACAGGCGCACGTTCTTCGCGTCGTTCGCGCAGCTCGGCAGCCCGGCCGGCTTGATTCTCGCGCTCCTCGCGTTTCGTCTCGCGGCCGGGATGGAGCGCGACGCGTTCCTGTCGTGGGGCTGGCGGCTGCCGTTTCTCGCGAGCGCGGCGCTTCTCGTCGTCGGGCTCGCGATTCGCGCGGGCGTCGCCGAATCGCCGGAGTTCGCGCGCGTGAAGGCGCAGCGGCTCACGTCGGCGCTGCCCGTCGCAGAAGTGGTGCGCAACGCGTGGCGCACGGTGCTGCTCTGTCTCGGCGCGAACGTGATCGGCGTCGCCGGCGCGTGGTTCGTCAATACGTTCATGCTGAACTACACGACGCAAACGCTCGGGCTCGATCGCGCGATGATCCTCGATTGCCTGTTCGTCGTCGCGTTCATCCAGCTCGGCACGCAGCTCGCGTCCGGCTGGTTCGCGCAGCGCATCGGCACGGGGCGCTTCCTGAAGACGGCCGCCGCGCTCGCGATCGCTTCGCCGTATCCGATGTTCGCGCTCGTGTCGACGGGGCGGCCCGTCGCGATCGTCGCCGGCATCGCGATCGCGGTGATGTGCATGTCGAGCTCGTACGCGGTGATGGCGGGCTTCATGTCCACCGCATTCGACGTGCGCGTGCGCTACTCGGCGATCTCGCTGTCGTATCAGCTGTGCGCGGCGCTCGCGGGCGGGCTCACGCCGCTCGCGGGCACGCTGCTCGCGCACCGTTTCGCCGGCCAGTGGTGGCCGCTCGCCGCGTTCTACAGCGCGCTCGCGGCGGTGTCGCTCGTGTGCATCGCGACGCTCGAGCGCGGCAGGCGCGCCGACGTCGGGGCGGCGCGCGCGGCGCTCGCGAAGCCGTGACGGCGTGGCGCGGCGGGCCGGCGCGCGATCGCTCGGCGCACGGAGCATGCCCGTAAAAAAACCTCGGGCAGCGATAGCTGCCCGAGGTTTTCATCCGACGCGCGGAACGTGGAACGTGGAGCGCGGAAGCGGCCGCGCGCGTCAGCCCTGCGTCGGCGGCACGTAGCCGGACGCCTGGTCCGCGCCTTCGCCGAAGAAATACTTCTCGGTCTGTTTCATCAGATACTGCCGCGCGCGCGGATCGGCCATGTTCAGCCGGTTCTCGTTGATGAGCATCGTCTGCTGCTTGAGCCAGCCTTGCCATGCTTCCTTCGACACGCTCTCGTACAACCGCTTGCCGAGCTCGCCGGGCAGCGGCGGGAAGTCGAGTCCCTCGGCTTCCTTGCCGAGCTTCGCGCAGTGAATCATCCGGGCCATCGTGTACCTCTCCTGTAATCGTAATCTGGGGGGAAGGGCGCGCCGCGCCGCTCAGAGCTGCTTCATCAGCACGAGCGACTTGCGCTGCCAGTTATAGAGCTTGCGGCGGTCTTCGGGCAGGTCGTCGACGCTCGCCTTCACGAAGCCGCGCTTCAGGAACCAGTGCTCGGTGCGGGTCGTGAGCACGAAGATCCGCGTGAGGCCGCGTGCGCGGGCGCGCTGCTCGACCCGCTTGAGGAGCCGCTCGCCGTCGCCAGAGCCTTGTGCTTCGGGCGCGACCGTCAGGCACGCCATCTCGCCGATCTTCTCCGTCGAGTACGGATAGAGCGCCGCGCAGCCGAACAGCACGCCGTCGTGCTCGATGACCGAGAAATGATCGATGTCGCGTTCGATCTGGTGGCGGCCGCGCCGCACGAGCGTGCCGTCCGTCTCGAGCGGCTCGATGAGGGTCAGGATGCCGCCGACGTCGTCCGGCGTCGCCTCGCGCAGGCTCTCGAGGTTCTCGTACGAGATCATCGTGCCGACGCCGTCGTGCAGGAACAGCTCGAGCAGCACGCTGCCGTCGAGCGACTGCGGAATCAGGTGCGCGCGCGCGACGCCGCCGCGGCACGCGCGGATCGCGTGCTTCAGGTAGAACGCGTCGTCGCCTTGCAGGTCGCCCGAGTCGAGCAGCTCGGCCGCGACGTCGAGCGACATCTCGCGCACGAGTTCGCCCGCTTCGTCGACGATGCCGGGCGACTCGGTGAGGAAGATGATCTTGTCCGCGCGCAGCGCGATCGCGGCCGCCGACGCGACGTCTTCCATCGACAGGTTGAACGCCTCGCCCGTCGGCGAGAAGCCGAGCGGCGAGAGCAGCACGAGCTTGCGGCTCGCGAGCGAATGGCGGATCGATTCCGCGTCGATCTTGCGCACGACGCCCGTGTGCGCGAAGTCGACGCCGTCGAGAATCCCGACCGGCCGCGCGGTGACGAAGTTGCCCGACACGACGCTGATGTGCGCGTGCGCCATCGGCGTGTTCGGCAAGCCCTGGCTGATCGCCGCCTCGATGTCGAGGCGCACTTCGCCCGCCGCCTCCTTCGCCGATTCGAGCGCGCGCGCGTCGGTGATCCGCAGGCCGTGCGAGAACGCCGATTCGACGCCGTGCAGGCTCAACTGCTCCTCGACCTGCGGCCGCGAGCCGTGCACGAGCACGATCTGGATGCCCATCGCCTGCAGCAGCGCGATGTCGGACACGAGCGCGCTCAGCAGCCCGCGCTGCACGACCTCGCCGCCGAAGCCGACGACGAACGTGCTGTTGCGGAACTTGTGGATATAGGGCGCGACGGAGCGCATCCAGTCGACGAACTGCGCGTGATGGACGGCTTCGTCGGCGGATTGCTGGGGCGCGACGCCCGATTGGGCGGCGGGAAGGTCGGTTTGGGAATTCATGGGCGGGATTATAATGCGCCCCCATGTCGAATGTACCTAAAAGTCCCGCTCAAAAAAGCGCGGGCACGCCGGGCGAGCCGCGCCCCGCCGGCGCGTCGGCGCAACGGCCGCCGCGCCCCCGGCAGACGGCCCCCGAGCCGGATCGCGCGCCGAGCGCCGAGCGCCGCGATTGCGGCCCTCGCGCCACCCGGCCGCCGCGCGCGCGCATCGCGCCGAATCCCGTTCCGCCGATCACGTTTCCCGAGAGCCTGCCCGTGTCGGGCAAGCGCGACGAGATCGCGCGCGCGATCGCCGCTCACCAGGTCGTGATCGTCTGCGGCGAGACGGGCTCGGGCAAGACGACCCAGTTGCCGAAGATCTGCCTCGCGCTCGGTCGCGGCCTCGGCGCGGGCGGCTCGGGCCTGATCGGCCACACGCAGCCGCGCCGGCTCGCGGCGTCGTCGACGGGCCGGCGGATCGCGGAGGAGCTCGGCACGCCGTTCGGCGAGGTGGTCGGCTACAAGGTGCGCTTCACCGACAATCTCGCGCCGGGCGCGTCCGTCAAGCTGATGACGGACGGCATCCTGCTTGCCGAGACGCAGACCGATCCGCTGCTGAAGGCGTACGACACGCTCATCATCGACGAGGCGCACGAGCGCAGCCTGAACATCGATTTCCTGCTCGGCTACCTGAAGCAGATCCTGCCGAAGCGGCCGGAATTGAAGCTGATCGTCACGTCGGCGACGATCGACGCGGACCGCTTCGCGCGCCATTTCGGCAGCGACGAGCGGCCCGCGCCGGTGATCGAGGTGAGCGGGCGGCTGTATCCGGTCGAACTGCGCTACCGGCCGATCGCCGACGACCGGCCGGCCGCCGTGCGCCACGCGGAGGGCGCGGGCTCGGGCCGCGACCGCGCGAAGACCGCGCGCGAGGCGGAGCGCGACCTGATGGACGGCATCGTCGACGCGGTCGACGAGCTGTGCCGCGAAGGCCCGGGCGACGTGCTCGTGTTCCTCGCCGGCGAGCGCGAGATCCGCGACGCGGCCGAGGCGCTGCGCAAGCACCATCCGCCGCACACCGAGATCCTGCCGCTCTTCGCGCGGCTGTCGGCGGCCGAGCAGGAGCGCGTGTTCAAGCCGTCGAACGCGCGCCGGATCGTGCTCGCGACGAACGTCGCCGAGACGTCGCTCACGGTGCCGGGCATCCGCTACGTCGTCGATACGGGCCTCGCGCGCGTGAAGCGCTATTCGTACCGGAACAAGGTCGAGCAGTTGCAGATCGAGTCGGTTTCGCAGGCGGCCGCGAACCAGCGCGCGGGCCGCTGCGGCCGCGTCGCCGACGGCATCTGCATCCGCCTCTACGAAGAGAGCGATTTCGCCGGCCGCGCGCGCTTCACCGATCCGGAAATCCTGCGCTCGTCGCTCGCCTCGGTGATTCTGCGGATGAAATCGCTGCATCTGTCGGCGATCGAATCGTTCCCGTTCATCGAGCCGCCGCCCGGCCGAGCGATCGCGGACGGCTATCAGTTGCTCAACGAGCTCGGCGCGGTCGACGACGACAACGCGCTCACGCCGCTCGGCCGCGAGCTCGCGCGCCTGCCGCTCGATCCGCGGGTCGGGCGGATGATCCTCGCCGCGCGCGACCAGCAGGCTCTGCGGGAAGTGCTCGTGATCGCGAGCGCGCTGTCGGTGCAGGACCCGCGCGACCGCCCGCTCGACGCGCAGGAGCAGGCCGACCAGGCGCACCGGCGCTTCGCCGACGAGCGCTCCGAATTCGTCCAGTGGCTCAGGATCTGGGCGTGGTTCGAGGAGGCCGTCGCGCACAAGAAGTCCAACCGGCAGCTCGTCGACGCATGCCGGCAGAATTTCCTGTCGCACCTGCGGCTGCGCGAGTGGCGCGACGTCCACTCGCAGCTCTTGACCGTCGTGCGCGAGCACGGCTGGCGGCTGAACGAGGCCGAAGCGACGTTCGAGCAGATCCACCTGTCGCTGCTGACGGGCCTGCTCGGCAACATCGGCTTCAAGGCCGACGACGAGCCGCACTATCTCGGCGCGCGCGGGATCAAGTTCCATCTGTGGCCCGGTTCCGCGCTCGTGAAGAAGGCGGGGCGCTGGGTGATGGCGGCCGAACTCGTCGAGACGAGCCGCCTGTACGCGCGCTGCATCGCGAAGATCGAGCCCGAATGGATCGAGCGGATCGGCGCGCACCTGCTGAAGAAATCGCTGTCGGAGCCGCACTGGGAGAAGCGCCCGGCGCAGGTCAGCGCGTACGAGCGCGCGACGCTGTACGGGCTCACCGTCTATCACCGGCGGCGCGTCGCGTTCGGCCGGCAGGACCCGGCGCGCGCGCGCGAGCTCTTCATTCGCGGCGCGCTCGTCGACGGAGAATTCGACACGAAGCTCGCGTTCTTCGCGCACAACCGCAAGCTGCTCGCCGACATCGAGCAGCTCGAGCACAAGTCGCGCCGGCAGGACGTGCTCGTCGATGACGCACTGATCCACGCGTTCTACGATCAGGCGATTGCGCAGGGCGTCTATACGGGCGCCGCGTTCGAGCGCTGGTATCGCGACGAGGTGAGGAAGAGCGGGCAGCCGGAGGACAAGCTGCGCCTGCTGTATCTGTCGCGCGACGACCTGATGCGCCACGAGGCCGCCGGCGTGACGACCGACCTGTTCCCGAAGCGCGCGACGATGGCGGGCGTCGAGATGGCGCTCTCGTATCACTTCGAGCCCGGCGCGCCGCGCGACGGCGTGACGCTCGCGGTGCCGCTGTTCGCGCTGAACCAGGTCGACGCGCGCCGCGCCGAGTGGCTCGTGCCGGGGATGCTGAAGGAGAAGGTGCAACTGCTGCTGAAGTCGCTGCCGCAGAAGCTGCGCCGCCATTGCGTGCCGCTGCCCGAGTACGCGGCGGGCTTCGTCGAGCGCGCCGGCGCCGAGCGCTTCGGCGCGGCCGGCGTAGGCGTGGGCGGCCTCGTCGAGGCGCTGATCGCCGACATCCGCGCAGAGACGCAGGTCGCGACGAAGACGTCCGACTTCAAGCTCGAGACGCTGCCCGCGCACCTGTTCATGAACTTCAAGGTGATCGACGAGCACGGCCGGCAGCTCGCGATGGGCCGCAATCTCGCGCAGTTGCGCGCGGAGCTGGGCGCGCAGGCGCAGCAGCACTTCCAGAAGATCGCCGCCGCGGCCACGCTCGCGCCGGCGGGCGACGGCGCGGGCACGGCCGCCGCCGCGATTGCGGCGGGCGGCGCGCGGCCCGCCGCCCGCGCCGGTGCAGGTGCTGGCACCGGTGCGCGCGCCGGCGCGTCGTCGCAGGCCGCGGCGCCGTCGGCGGCGCAAGCGGGCGCGGCCGACGCCGGCGCGACGGCGCTCTACGAGAACCTCACGACGTGGAACTTCGGCAAGCTGCCGGAGCTGCTCGAGATCCGCCGGCGCGGCGAGACGCTGTTCGGCTATCCGGCGCTCGTCGATCGCGGCACGCATTGCGACGTCGAGGTGTTCGATTCGCCCGAGGAGGCGGCGCGGATTCACCGCGCGGGCCTCAGACGCCTGTTCGCGCTGCAGCTCAAGGAGCCGATCAAGTATCTGGAGAAGAACCTGCCGGGGCTGCGCGAGATGGCGATGCAGTACATGTCGCTCGGCACGCAGGACGAGCTGCGCGACCAGCTGATCGCGACGGCGCTCGATCGCGCGTGCCTGCAGGAGCCGCTGCCCGCCGACGACGCGAGCTTCCACGCGCGCCGCGACGAGGGCCGGAGCCGCCTGAACCTGCTCGCGCAGGAGATCGCGCGGCTCGTCGGGCAGATCCTCGCCGAATACGCGGGGCTCGCGAAGAAGCTCGCGCAGGCGAAGCCGTTCCCGGCCGCGCACGCGGACATGCAGGGCCAGCTCGCGGCGCTCGTCGGCAAGCGCTTCGTCGTCGACACGCCTTACGTGCAGCTTGCGCACTTCCCGCGCTACCTGAAGGGAGTCGCGCTGCGGATCGACAAGCTGAAGGCCGATCCCGCCCGCGACGCGCGCCAGTTCGCCGAGCTGCAGCCGCTCGCGCAGCACTATCAGCGCTCGGTCGCGCAGCGCGGCGGCGTGGCGGACGCGCGGCTCGCCGAGTTCCGGTGGCTCCTCGAGGAGCTGCGGATCTCGCTTTTCGCACAGGAGTTGCGCACGCCGATGCCGGTGTCGGTCAAGCGGCTCTACAAAGTGTGGGAGTCGATGCAGCGCTGAACGCGGTTCAGAGTATGCGGGTTCACACACGGGCGCGGGACGTCAACCGGCGGCGCTCTCGCGCGTTTTACAATCACGCCAGTCCCACGACGTGAGTCTTCATGCGCAATTTCCTCTCCCTCGGCCGCACGCTCGCGCTTGCCGCCGCCGTGCTGGCGCCCGTCGCCGCCTTCGCGAACAACGTGATCGTGCTGAATTCGGCCGAAGCGACGCTTTCCCTGATCGACGAGGGCTCCCGCCAGGTCGTCGGTCAGTATCCGACCGGCAAGGAGCCGCACCACCTGATGGCGACGCCCGACAATTCGTCGCTGATCGTCGCGAACTCGGTGTCCAACAGCCTGATGTTCCTCGATCCGAAGACGGGCAAGCCGCAGCGCACGCTCGAAGGAATCGACGATCCGTACCAGCTCGGCTTCTCGCCCGACCGCAAGTGGTTCGTCGCGGCGGGCCTGCGGCTCGACCGCGTCGACATCTACAGCTATGACGGCCGCGATCTGAAGCTCGCCAAGCGCGTGCCGCTCGAGGTGATGCCGAGCCACCTCGCGTTCACGAAGGACAGCAAGACGGTGCTCGTGTCGCTGCAGGTGTCGGGCGAGCTCGCCGCGATCGATCTGGCGACGCAGACGGTCAAGTGGAAGATGAAGGTCGGCAAGGTGCCGGCGGGCCTCTGGCTCACGCCCGGCGACAAGTACGTGCTGATCGGGATGACGGGCGCCGATTACGTCGCCGTCGTCGACTGGCGCAACCAGAAGATCGTGAAAACGATTCCGACCGGCAAGGGCGCGCACAACTTCCGCTCGCTCGCGGACGGCACGCACGTCGCCGTGACGAACCGGGTCGCGAACACGATCAGCATCATCGACGAGAACGCGCTCGTGAACGTCGGCGACATCACGGGCCTTTTGCCCGGCCCGGACGACATGGAGCTGTCCGCCGACAAGAAGACGCTGTGGGTGACGTTCCGCTTCGCGAAGAAGGTCGGCGTGATCGACCTGCCGAGCCGCAAGCTGATCCAGACGATTTCGGTCGGCCGCTCGCCGCACGGGATCTATTTCTACGACCGGGCACCGTGGACGGCGCCGAACGGCGCGTGACGAGGCGGGGGAGCGGTTCATGCTGCATATGATCGTCGCCGCGCTCGACGGCTTCGTGTCCGATCTGCAGACCTGGCTGTACGTCGATGTCGTGCAGCCGGTGATGTTCAAGGTCGGCCTGATGGATTACGACGAGGACACGTACGACGCGCTCTACTGGGTGATCGTCGGCGCGCTGCAAGTCGTCGCGATGTACGTGCTGCTGCGCCCGCTCGAGGCGCTGCGCCCGGTCGAGCAATGGGCGAACCGCAAGGAGGCGCGGGTCGACGTGATCTACACGCTGATCGCGAAGCTCGGGATCTTCAACCTGTTCTTCTTTTTCGCGTTGCAGCCGCTTTTCGACAACTTCCAGGCGCGGCTGCGCCTCCACGGCGTCTCGAACTTCAATCTCGACTACCTGTGGCCGGGCGTCACGTCGAAGCCGGTCGTCGCGTTCGCGATCTACCTGATCGTGCTCGATTTCGCCGGCTACTGGTATCACCGCTGGCAGCACCGGATCGGCGTGTGGTGGGAGCTGCACGCGGTGCATCACAGCCAGCGCCAGATGTCGCTCTGGTGCGACGACCGCAATCACCTGCTCGACGACGTGATCCAGGCGTGCTTTTTCGCGGCGATCGCGCTCGTGATCGGCGTGTCGCCGTCGCAGTTCGTCGTGCTGACCGCGCTCACGAACTTCGTGCAGAGTGTCCAGCATACGAACGCTAGGCTGCCGTTCGGCTGGCTCGGCGAACGCCTGTTCGTCAGCCCGACGTTCCACCGCCGCCATCATGCGGTCGGCTATGGCCACGAGGGCACGAAATACGGCTGCAACTTCGGCGTGCTGTTCCCGTGGTGGGACATGCTGTTTCGCACCGCGTCGTGGAACCGCACGCCGGAGCCGACGGGAATCCGCGAGCAGTACGAAGGGGTGTCGTATGGCGACGGCTTCTGGGCGCAGCACTGGCTCGCGTTCGTGCGGATCGCACGGCGGCTCGCGCCGAAGAAGGCGCGCGGCGCTGCTTCGGCGTAAGCGGGGCGCGGCGGGGGCGGGGCGAGCGGCGTTTCGGGCCGGCTCGGGCGGGGTGCGCGGCGGCGTGCGGCGCCGGCTGGAAATCGCGCGCGCCGCGCCGTGCGTTTCGTCCGCGAAGCGGGTCTTTCGAATGGGCCGCCCGGGGCCGTCGTCCCCGGCGAGTCTGTCGCTTCTTTCTCGGCGTCGCGTCGAGCGGCGCTTTCAGCGGCGCTTTGTGTTCGTTTGCGGGCGATTTCCGTCGCTGCCCATCTGTGTTTTCACGCGTTTTCGGGCCGCGTCCGGACTTTTGCCGACGCCCGACGCCCGGCGGACGGCATGCGAGCGCGGCGGCGGTTTCCCGGGCGATGCCGGGCGGCTTTTCGCTTCGGGTTTCATTCGCCGTTGATACCGTATTTCGGCGGCCGGCCATTGCCATATTGGTCGCGCGACGCCGCGATCGCTGCCCAACCGCCCAACCGCCCAACCGCCCGCTGCCCTTTGTTCGTCACCCGTTGCCTGTCACGCCCGCTCTCGTTTCCGTTGCCCATCGCGCATCGCCCGACGCTCGCCGGCCATCGCCCGCGGCGCATGCGCGCGATTCTCGCGTTCGCCATCCGACGCCGTGCTGCCGCCCCGTTTTGCCGCGCGCATGCCGCGTGGTTTATCCTTTCCGAGCCTTTCCCAATTCTCGATCGATGATCCGTCCCGCATGAACGATCTGCTGCGCTCCTTCGGCCGGGCGCTCGCGAGTGCGCTGCACCCGCGGATGCTCTGGCTCACCTTCATGCCGTTTATCGTCGCCGCGGTGGTCTGGGGCGTCGTGCTGTGGTTCGCGTGGCAGCCGCTCGTCGACGCCGCGCGCGCCGCGCTCGACGGCTTCGCGCTGACGGCGCTCCTCTATAAGTTTTTCAACGCGATCGGCGCGTCGCAGTTGCATGCGGTCGTCGCGCCGTTCGTCGTCGTGTCGCTCACGATCCCGCTCATCGTGCTGACCGTGCTGCTGCTGATCGCGACGCTGTCGATGCCGGCCGTCGTCACCCATCTGTCGAAGCGGCAGTTCGCATCGCTCGAGATGAAGCGCGGCGGCAACTGGTTCGGCAGCGTGTTCAATTCGCTGTGGGCCGCGCTCGCGAGCATCGTGCTGCTGATCGTCACGGTGCCGCTGTGGCTGATTCCGCCGTTCTTTGCGCTGCTGCCGCCCGTGATCTGGGGCTGGCTCACGTACCGCGTGATGACCTACGACGCGCTCGCGCTGCACGCGAGCGCGGACGAGCGCCGCATGCTCGTCCGCAAGCATCGCTGGCCGCTCTTCGGGATCGGCGTCGCGAGCGGGCTGCTCGGCACCGTGCCGACTTTCATCTGGGTGTCGTCGATCTGGATGATGGTGCTGTTTCCGTTCGTCGCCGCCGCGATGATCTGGGTCTACGCGTTCATCCTGGTGTTTTCGGCGCTGTGGTTCGGCTTCTATTGCCTGCGCGCGCTGCAGGATCAACGCGCGGCGGCGGCGAGCGCGACTTCCACGGATTTGACGAGGCAAGCATGACCATCGGCATCATCATCATCGGCGACGAGATCCTGTCCGGCCGCCGCCAAGACAAGCACCTCGCAAAGGTGATCGAGCTCCTGAGCGCGCGGGGGCTCGCGCTAGGCTGGGCCGAGTACGTCGGCGACGATCCCGCGCGGATCACGGCGACGCTCGCGCGCACGTTCGCGTCGGGCGACATCGTGTTCTCGACGGGCGGCATCGGCGCGACGCCCGACGACCACACGCGCCAGTGCGCGGCCGCCGCGCTCGGCGTGCCGCTCGAGCTGCACCCGCAGGCGAAGGCGCTGATCGAGGAGCGGATTCGCGAGACGCACACGGACCCGGCGACGCCCGTCGATCTCGATTCGCCCGAGAACCGCCATCGCCTCAACATGGGCGTGTTTCCGCGCGGCGCGACGATCATTCCGAACGGCTACAACCGGATTCCGGGTTTTTCGTGCGCCGACCACCACTTCGTGCCGGGTTTTCCGGTCATGGCGTGGCCGATGATCGAATGGGTGCTCGACACGAAGTACGCGCACCTGCACCACGCGACGCCGCACGCGGAGCGTTCGCTTTATGTGTTCGAGCTGCCCGAATCGACGCTGACGCCGCTGATGGAGAAGATTGAGCGCGACTTTCCGGGCGTGCGGGTGTTCAGCCTGCCGAGCGTGGGCGATGCGGAAAAGGGCGGGATCTATGCGCGCCGGCACATCGATCTCGGCGTGAAGGGCGAGCCGGAAGCGGTCGCGGCCGCGTTCGTGAAGCTGCGCGAAGGCGTGCATCTGCTCGGCGGCGATGTCGTCGAGCCGCAACGCGGCTGAGCCGGGCGGGCGGCGCAGGCCATCGCCGCGCCGATGCAAGATTGCCAGGCGATAGAAGAAAAGAGGAAGGGCGCTTGATCGCGCCCGGGCCGCATGCCCGTCGACGCCGACGGGCGTCGCATCTTGCGTGACCGACCCGACCGACCCGACCGACCCGACCGACCCGACCGACCCGACCGACCCGACCGACCCGACCG
>NZ_LOYJ01000072.1:0-167493 GCF_001526245.1 Burkholderia sp. MSMB1498 | reverse complement strand
TTCAACTACCGGATCGCCGACGCGCAATCGGCGCACATCTTCGTCGGCGTGCAGATCAAGCGGCGCGACGAATCGGATGAGATCGCGCGCAACTTCGCCGTGCACGGCTTCGACACTGTCGATCTGTCGGGCGACGAGCTGTCGAAGCAGCACGTCCGCTACATGGTCGGCGGCCGCTCGCCGCTCGCGCACGACGAGCGGCTGTTCCGCTTCGAATTCCCCGAGCGGCCGGGCGCGCTGATGAAGTTCCTGTCGTCGATGGCGCCCGACTGGAACATCAGCCTGTTCCACTACCGGAACCAGGGCGCCGACTACAGCTCGATCCTCGTCGGCCTGCAAGTGCCGCAGGCCGACCACGCGGAGTTCGAGCGCTTCCTCGCGGCGCTCGGCTATCCGTTCTGGGAAGAGAGCGGCAATCCCGCGTATCGCCTCTTCCTGTCCTGATCCGCAATCCCCATACGATATGAACCCCGAACACTCCCCGCTCGGCAAGACGACCGTCTACTCGGGCGCCTACGATGCGTCGCTGCTGTTTCCGATCCCGCGCGCGGGCGCGCGCGAGCAGATCGGCATCGGCGCGCAGCTGCCGTTCTTCGGCACCGACATCTGGAACGCGTACGAGCTGTCGTGGCTCAACGCGCGCGGCAAGCCGCAAGTCGCGATCGCGACGTTCTACGTGCCGGCCGAATCGCCGAACATCGTCGAATCGAAGTCGTTCAAGCTGTATCTCGGCTCGTTCGCGCAGACCGCGTTCGAATCGATCGACGCGGTGCGCGACACGCTCAAGCGCGACGTGTCGGCCGCATGCGGCGCGAACGTGACGGTGCGCCTTGCGCCGCCCGCCGAATTCCGCAAGCTGCAGATGGACGAGCTCGACGGGCTGTCGCTCGACCGCCTCGATCTCGAAGCCGACGTCTACGAGCCCGATCCGTCGTTCCTCACCGCATCGCACGACGAGGCGCCCGTCGAGGAGACGCTCGTCACCGATCTGCTGAAATCGAACTGCCCGGTGACGGGCCAGCCAGACTGGGGCAGCGTGCAGATCCACTACATCGGCGCGCCGATCGATCATGCCGGCCTGCTGCGCTACATCATTTCGTTTCGCAATCACACGGGCTTTCACGAGCAGTGCGTCGAGCGGATCTTCGTCGACATCCTGCGCGCGTGCAAGCCGGTGAAGCTCGCCGTCTACGCGCGTTACACGCGCCGCGGCGGGCTCGACATCAATCCGTTCCGCACCAATTACAACCAGCCGATGCCGGACAACGCGCGCACCGCGCGGCAGTGACGCGCGGGCGGTGACGCTCGCGGCGCGAGCGTCGCGCGCCGCCATCGGCCGTCACCGAGCGCCGCCTGCGTGCGAATGCTCGGCTTGCCGCGAGATGGCGAGAGATGGCGCGGGATGGTGCGAGGCGATCGATCAGCCGCGCCCCGCCCGCGAGCGCCGATCCGGTTCGCCCATGAAAAAACGGGGCCCGCTCGGGGCCCCGTTTTTCGTTTACCGCCGACGTGCCGCGCGCGGCGCGCGCCGCGTCACTTCGCCGGCGCCTTGTACGCGATACAGTCGACTTCGACCTTGCAGTCGATCACCATGCTCGACTGCACGCACGCGCGCGCGGGCGGATGCTCGCCGAAATACGAGATGAAGACCTTGTTGAACGACGCGAAATCGCGCGCGTCGTCGAGCCACACGCCGCAGCGCACGACGTGCTCGAGGCCGTAGCCCGCTTCCTTCAGGATCGCGATCACGTTCTCGATCGCCTGCTTCGACTGCGTGACGATCCCGCCCTCGACGACCTCGCCGTTCACCATCGGCGTCTGGCCGGACACGTAGAGCCACCCGTCCGCCTCGACCGCACGCGCGAACGGCATCACCTGACCGCCCGTGCCCTTCGCTTCGCCCACGCCATATCGCTTCATCGTTTCACTCCTTCGTTTCGTTTGCCAACGCGCGCCGCCCGCGCAAGGCGCGCGGCGCGCGACGTTCCATTGCCGACGTTCCATTGCCGACGTTCCATTGCCGACGTTCCATTGCCGACGTTCCATTGCCGACGTTCGATTACCGCCACGCGCCTCGACCGGATCGGGAGCCGCTTCCATCACGGCAATCAGGCACGTTCAGAACGCGTCGTCCGCCGTCGCCGCGGCGCGCGCGCCGCGCGCGACGAAGCGGCC
Source organism: Burkholderia sp. MSMB1498 (assembly GCF_001526245.1). Lineage (NCBI taxonomy): Bacteria > Pseudomonadati > Pseudomonadota > Betaproteobacteria > Burkholderiales > Burkholderiaceae > Burkholderia > Burkholderia sp. MSMB1498. The sequence goes on along the minus strand of NZ_LOYJ01000072.1, from coordinate 165,318 downwards.
GGCGCGCTCGCCCGTCGGCGCGCCGCCGCAATACGACAGCACGCCGTTCACCCACACCGCCTCGATCCCGTGCGCCGGCTGCTGCGGCTGCTCGAACGTCGCCGCGTCGCGCACGCGATCCGCGTCGAACAGCACGAGGTCCGCGTGATGGCCGACCCGCACTTCGCCGCGCTGCGCGAGCCCGAAGCGCCGCGCCGACAGCGACGTCATCTTGCGCACCGCCTCCTCGAGCGGGATCAGCCGTTCGTCGCGCGCGTAGTGGCCGAGCACGCGCGGAAACGCGCCCCAGAGGCGCGGATGCGGCAGCGGATCGTTCGGCAGGCCGTCGGAGCCGACCATCGTCGCCGGATGCGACAGAATCCGGCGCACGTCGTCCTCCGACATGTTGTGATACACGGCGCCCGCGGGCTGCAATCGGCGCGCCGCGTCCTGCTCGGGCACGCCCCATTCGCGTGCGATCGCCTTCAGCAGCTTGCCCGCCATCTCCGGATGCGGCCGCGACCACGTGATCGTGATGTCGATGTCGCCCGTCGCCTGCTTGATGTCGAGCGTCGACGAGCTGCGGCTGTACGGATAGCAGTCGCAGCCGACGGGCTGGATGCGCCGCGCGCCCTCGAGCGACGCGAGCACTTCGCCGCTGCGCCCCCAGTTCGACGGCCCCGCGCACTTCAGATGCGAGATCACGACGGGCACGCGCGCATGCCGGCCGACGCGGTACGCCTCGTCCATCGCGTCGAGGATCGCGTCGAATTCGGTGCGCATGTGCGTCGTGTAGACGGCGCCCGCGTTCGCGAGCGGCTCGGCGAGCGCCATCACCTCTTCGGTCGGCGCGGCGAACGCGGAGCCGTACGCGAGCCCCGAGCTCAGGCCGAGCGCGCCGTGCGCGAGCGCCTCCTCGAGCTGCGCGCGCATCGCGGCGATTTCGGATTCGGTTGCCGCGCGGTCGAGCCGGTCCATCTGGTTGTTGCGCAGCGCGGTATGGCCGACGAGCGCCGCGACGTTCACGGCCGGCCGCGCCGCGCCCACCGCGTCGACGTACGCGGCGAAGGTCGGATAGCGAAACGCCTCGCGCGCGCCGAGCAGGTTCATCGGATCGGGCGGATCGCCGCTCAGCGCGACGGGCGACGCGCTGATCCCGCAATTGCCGACGATCACCGTCGTCACGCCCTGCGAAATCTTCGGCAGCATCTGCGGCGCGTCGATCACGTGCGTATCGTCGTGCGTGTGCACGTCGACGAAGCCGGGCGCGAGCGCGCGGCCGTTCGCCTCGACCACCTGCTCGGCGAGCCAGTTCGACAGGTTGCCGATCGCGGCGATCCGGTCGCCGCGAATCGCGACGTCGCGCTCGACGGGAGGCGCGCCCGTGCCGTCGTACAACTGCGCGCCGACGATCAGCGTATCGGCCGCTTCGGGATGCGAGTGCATGTCAGTCTCCTAACGGTTGGCGGTCGCCGCCGCCTCGGTGCAGGTCGAGCGCGTGCTTCATCCGGCGCAACAGCTCGCGGCAGTCGTCGCCGAGCCGCAGCGCGACTTCGGTGACGAGCACGTCGAGCGCCATCAGCATCGCATAGCGCGATGTCGACGGCTTGAAGATGAAATCGGTTTCGAACGCGACGACGGGAATCAGGTGATCGGCGAGCTGCGCGAGCGGCGACGCGGGCGCGGTGATCGCGACGAGCGTCGCGCCGTAGCGCTTCGCGAGCGCGCAGCTCTCGATCTGCTCGGGAACGCGCCCCGACACCGACAACGCGACGACGACGCAGCCGGGCGCCGCCGTGCTCGCGACCATCCGCTGCAACAGCGCGTCCTGGTAGCTCGCGACCGGCCGGCCGAAGCGCACGAGGCGAAAGCGCAGCTCGTCGGCGAGCGCGGTCGAGCCGCCGCCCTGGCCGTACACGTAGATCATGTTCGCGGCGGCGAGGGCCGTGGCCGGCCCGTCGAACGGCGTCTGGCGCAGCAGCCGGTGGTTGTGCTCGAGCGCGATCTGCACGTCCTCGTACACGCGCGCGACGGGCGTTGCGTCGCGCTCCGAGTCGGCCTCGGCCGGGGTCAGAAAGCGCTGGCCGACCGCCGCCGCCTGCGCGAGCCGCAGCTTCAGCTCGCGCACGTCGCGGCAGCCGACCGCCTTCGCGAAACGCGTGACGGTCGCGACACTCACGTCCGCCTGCGCGGCGAGCGCGCCGATGCTCGCGTGCGCGGCCTGGGCCAAATCGCCGAGGATCAGCGCCGCGACCTTGCGCTCGGCGTCGCGCAGCTCGGGCGCGCACTCGGTGATCCGGGCGACGATGTCGAAGGCGGGCTGCTCGATGGACGAGATCATGGGGACGCGGCGTACTTGCAGGGGCAGCCGGTGCGAACCGGCTTGTTAATAAATAACATCACCGCAGCGATGCTACTTTCTGTACTATCGCGAAGTCAACTTCGCATCGATATATATGGACGATGGAGCGAGATGAGATGAAAGTTACAAACTATCAGGAAGCGACGATCGATCCGTTCGGCAAGGGCCTCGGCAACGTGCCGAGCGCGAGCGTGCCGCTCGCCGACGCGGGCCGCCTCGAATGGAATCTGCTCGCCGAGGACGTGAGCCTGCCCGCCGCCGTGCTGTATGCGCAGCGGATCGAGCACAACCTGAAGTGGATGCAGGCGTTCGTCGCCGAATACGGCGTGAAGCTCGCGCCGCACGGCAAGACGACGATGGCGCCGCAGTTGTTCCGCCGCCAGCTCGAAACGGGCGCATGGGGCATCACGCTCGCGACCGCGCATCAGGTGCGCGCCGCGTACCACGGCGGCGTGCGGCGCGTGCTGCTCGCGAACCAGCTCGTCGGCAAGCACAACATGGCGATGATCGCCGAGCTGCTGACCGACCCCGATTTCGAATTCTTCTGCCTCGTCGACTCGGTCGACGGCGTCGAGCAACTCGGCCGCTTCTTCGGCGCGGCGGGCAAGCCGCTCAACGTGCTGCTCGAGCTCGGCGTGCCGGGCGGGCGCACCGGCGTGCGCGACGACGCGCAACGCGACGCGGTGCTCGCCGCGATCGCGCGCCACGCGGGCGTGCTGAAGCTCGCGGGCATCGAGCTGTACGAAGGCGTGTTGAAGGAGGAAGGCGAGATCCGCGCGTTCCTCAGGCGCGCGGTCGGGCTCGTGCACGAGCTCGCGTCGGCGGGCCGCTTCGCGCGCGCGCCGGCGCTGCTGTCGGGCGCGGGCTCCGCATGGTACGACGTGGTCGCCGAGGAGTTCGCGCAGGCGTCCGACGCCGGCGTGATCGACGTCGTGCTGCGCCCCGGCTGCTATCTGACGCACGACGTCGGCATCTACAAGAAGGCGCAGACCGACATCTTCGCGCGCAACCCGATCGCGCGGAAGATGGGCGAAGGCCTGCTGCCGGCGCTGCAACTGTGGGCGTACGTGCAATCGATTCCGGAGCCGGAGCGCGCGATCGTCGCGCTCGGCAAGCGCGACTCGGCGTTCGACGCGGGCCTGCCGGAGCCGGCGCGCCACTTCCGCCCGAGCGCGGGCGGGCTGCCGCGCGAGATCGCGCCGGGCGAAGGCTGGGAGGTGACCGGGCTGATGGATCAGCACGCGTACTTGAAGATTCCGGCAGGCGCGGACCTGAAGGTCGGCGACATGGTGGCGTTCGACATCTCGCACCCGTGCCTCACGTTCGACAAATGGCGGCAGTTGCTCGTCGTCGATCCGCAGTACCGCGTGACCGAAGTGATCGAGACGTACTTCTGACGTCGACTCGCGTTTCGCGCAAGCGGCCGGCGGCGCGAGCGGCGGCCGCTCGCGAGGGGCGACCGAGTGCGGCAACGCACGGCGCGGCATGACGACGCGCGTGCCGCGTCGCACCCGAGCGGCGGCCGCCGCTCTTCGTCGCTTCGTCGCTTCGTCGCTTCGTCGCTACTTCGCTACTTCGTCATCGATTCGCGCCGTCACGTGACCGAGGCGATCCACGCGCACTTGCGGCGTCGACGCACGTTTGGCGGGCCGCGGTAGCGATCTGGCGCACGGGCAGCCGGCGTTCGCGCGAAGCAGTCGCGCACGAGCGCGCGCTAGCGCCACGCGCGTCGTGCATGCCGCGCGTGCCGTGCATGCCGAGTCGCCGCTCGATTCGCCGTTCCCGCGCCCGTTCGTTTCGCGATCGGCGGCGCACGCTCGCGCAACGCCCGCACGCCGCACGCTTCGCCCATCCGCGCCGCGCTCCGCGCATCATTTCATTCCGTCCGGCGCCACCTTCTCCGCGCCGCCGAGAGGGCAGCCGCCTCGCCAAGCATCCTGACGCCGACGGCCCCATCATCCGTGCGCGCCGCGCCGGTGCGGCGGCCGCGCACCCGATCGCCCCTTGCGTCACGCGCGCTTCACGCGCGCGTCATCTGCATCGCGGCGGGCCGGAGTACACTGCCCGTTCGTCCTGGATCATCCGACGTCGTTCAACAGGAGAAGGCCATGGCAGCAAAGAAGATTCTGTTTCTGACGGGCGATTTCGCCGAAGACTACGAGACGATGGTGCCGTTCCAGGCGCTGCTCGCGATCGGCCATCACGTCGACGCCGTCTGCCCCGGCAAGCGCGCGGGCGACAAGGTGAAGACGGCGATTCACGATTTCGAAGGCGATCAGACGTACACGGAAAAGCCCGGCCACCAGTTCACGCTCAACGCGACGTTAGACGACGTCGACGCGACGGGCTACGACGCGCTCGCGATCGCCGGCGGCCGCGCGCCGGAGTATCTGCGTCTCGACCCGAAAGTGATCGCGCTCGTGCGCGCGTTCGCCGAAGCGAAGAAGCCGATTGCGGCGATTTGTCACGCGGCGCAATTGCTCGCGGCGGCCGACGTGATCCGCGGCAAGCGGATTTCGGCCTACCCGGCGTGCGCGCCGGAAGTGCGGCTCGCGGGCGGCGAATATGCGGATATCCCGGTCGACGCCGCCGTCACCGACGCGCCGTTCGTCACCGCGCCCGCGTGGCCCGCGCATCCCGCGTGGCTGTCGCAATTCCTCGCGCTGCTCGGCACGCGCATCGAACTCTGAGCCGGCGCGCGCGGCGGCGCGCACCGCATGCACGCCGCGCGCTCAGCGCGTCGCGGCCTTCGCCTGCGGCGCGCCGCCCACTTCGGCGACGCGCGCCTCCAGCATCGCCAATGCGCCGGACAGCGCATTGAGCGCATCGTCCGGCAGCGACGCCATCGTGTCGTGCAGGAACGCATTGCGGCGCGGCAGGCACGCCTCGAACGCCGCGCGCCCGGCGCTCGTCAGCTTCACGTTCGTCACGCGGTTGTCGCGCGGATCGGCTTCGCGGTCGATCCAGCCGAGCGTCTCGAGCGTCTTCAACTGGCGCGTGAGCGCGCCCGGATCGACGCGCAACAGCTCGACGAGCCGCTTCTGCGACGACGCCCCGCCTTGCTGCTCGAGCGCGACCATGATGCGCCAGCGCGGCAGCGGCTGCCCGACGTGCGTCTCGAACGCGGCCATGAACGCGCGGTACGTGCGTCCGAACTGCTGCAAGATCGCGATGCGGTCCTGTTCTTCCATGCGCTGACTTCGGCTCCGATAAGCAAACTGATAGGGATGGCGCGAGCAAGCGCCCGCTCACTCGGCGACGACGGTCGGCTCGAGCTTGCGGCGCAGCGCGACGGGCGGCACGCGGCGGCTTTGCCACACCGCGACGAGCGCGACGAGCGCGCCGAGCGCGATGCCGATATGAATCGCGCCGACGAGCGACTCGCGCGCCGCTTCGAGCAAACGCGCGCCATGATGCCCGGCGCGCGCGAGTTCGTCCACCAGGCGCGCCTGCGCGGCGCGGTCGATCAGCACCTGCGGATCGGCGAGGCTCGCCTGCCACCGCAGCGCGCCGTCGGCGGCGAGCGCGTCGCGCACGCCGCTCGCGTAGAGCTGGTTGACGAGCGTGCCCGTGAGCGCCGTGCCGACCATCCCGCCCACCATCCGCAGCGATTGCAGCAGCGCGGTCGCGATCCCGAGATGCTCGCGGCCCGCCGTCTGCTGCGCGAACACGGTCAGGTTCGGCAGCACGAAGCCGAGGCCCACGCCGCCCGCGACCATCAGCGCCATCAGCGCCCAGCCGGGCGTCGCGTGCGTCGACGCGACGACGCCCCCGCACGCGATCGCGAACAGCAGGAAACCGACGTACAGCATCGCATTCGGGTGGCGGATGCGCGTGATCACGCGGCCGTTCATGATGCTGCCGATCGTGATGAACACGACGAGCGGCGTGATGACGACGCCCGCCTGCTGCGGCGACATCCCGAAACCGCCCTGGAACAGCAGCGGCGCGTAGAAAAGGAGCGAGAACATCGCGAAGCCGGCGAGGATCGCGAGAATGAAGAGCGCCGACAGCGCACGGTTCGAGAACATGTCGAACGGCAGAATCGGCTGCGCGCAGCGCTTCTCCCAGCGCCACAGCGCGACGCCGCCCGCAAGCGCGGCGACGAGCAGCAGCGTCGGCCAGCCGCCGATCCCGTACTTCGGCAGCCATTCGACGAAAAGCTGCATCGCGCCGAGCGTCGCCGCGATGAGGAGCGCGCCCGGCCAGTCGAGCCGCATCTTGGCGCTGTGCTCGACGTGCCGCATGTGCGGCAGATAGCGCCACACGAAGAAAAGCGACAGCAGGCCCACCGGCAGATTCACGTAGAACACCGAGCGCCAGCCGTAGTTCTGCGTGAGCACGCCGCCGAGCGACGGCCCGATCGCGTTCGCGATGCCGAACGCCGAGCTCATCAGCACCTGCCAGCGCAGCCGCACGACCGAATCGGGAAAGAGGTCCGGAATACACGCGAACGCGGTGCCGACGAGCATCCCGCCGCCGATTCCCTGCAACCCGCGCGCGAGCACGAGCGACAGCATGTCCTGCGCCATCCCGCACAGCACCGACGCCCCCGTGAACACGACGAGCGACGCGATCACGAACGGCTTGCGCCCGTAATAGTCGCCGAGCCGCCCGAAGATCGGCACCGTGATCACCGACGCGAGCAGGTACGACGTCGCGACCCACGCGTACAGGTCGAAGCCGCGCAGCTCGGCGACGATCGTCGGCAGCGCGGTGCCGACCACCGTCTGGTCGAGCGCGACGAGCATCGTCACGAAGGAAATGCCGAGCATCGCGAGCAGCGATTCTCGAAACGGAAGGACTTGCCCGCTCGAATGGTGGGCGGCGGTATGGACAGCCATTTTTTGTTCGCGCAACTTTTGATGCGTCAACGAATTAAAAATTTTATCATGCATCGGGTAATCTAGCCGGCGCCCCCCATGCGATGCGCGCCGCGAAGGAGTCAGATGGAACCGCTCACAATCGTTACCGGGCCGACGCTGTCGGCCGAGGATCTCGACACGCTGCGCCGGGCGAAGCAGGCGCTCGAAAGCCCGTCGCTGACGATCAAGCTGACGAGCGTCGTCGGCGCGCCCGTCGAGAAGATGATCGGCAAGCTGCCCGGCTTCGCGACCGACAAGATCAACGACGCGACGCAGCTCGCGCTGCGCAAGTGCCTGCACATCGCGCTGCGCACGCTCGGCAAGTCGGGCGGCGTCGCGAGCGAGGGCGAGACGCCGAGCAAGCCGAGCAACCTGCTGCACAAGCTCGCCGTCGCGACGACGGGCGCGGCGGGCGGCGCGTTCGGCCTGTTCGCGCTGCCTGTCGAGCTGCCCGTCACGACGACGCTGATGTTCCGCTCGATCTGCGACATCGCGCGCAGCGAGGGCGAGGATCTGTCGGCCGCCGAGGCGCAGCTGCAATGCCTCGCGGTGCTCGGGATGGGCGGCGGCTTCGGCCCGCTGCCGGGCGCGGACAAAACCGGCGGCAATGCGCGGCGGGACAGGCGCGAGAAGGAAGAGGAGGACGCCGACATCGGCTATTTCGTGCTGCGCGGCGCACTCGCGCAGGCGGTGTCGAAAGCCTCGTCGGAGATGGCGTCGAAGGGTTTCGCGACGCACGGCTCGACCGCCCTGCTGCGCCTCGTGCAGTCGATCGCGTCGCGCTTTTCGGTGCAGGTGACCGAGCAGATCGCCGCGAAGTCGATTCCGGCGATCGGCGCCGTGCTCGGCGCAACCGTCAATACGCTCTTCATCGACCACTTCCAGCAGGCCGCGCACGGCCACTTCGCGGTGCGCCGGCTCGAGCGCAAGTACGGGCAGGCGGCCGTGAAGGCCGCGTATCAGGCGATCGACGCGTCGGCCGTACGCTGAGTCGCGCGCTCGACGGCGACGCGCCGCACGAACGCGGCCGCGCGCTCGAGCGCCCGCGACGATTCGGGCACGAACGGCACGTAGATCTGCCACACGTGCGGCATCTCCGGCCACACCTCGAGCTCGACGTGCACGCCCGCCGCGCGCGCCTTGTGCGCGACGCGCCGCGAATCGTCGAGCAGCACCTCGGTGCTGCCCGCCTGGATGAAGAGCGGCGGCAATCCCGTGTAATCCGCGTATAGCGGCGATGCGTACGGATGCGTGCCCGGCGTGTCGCCGAGATAGAGGCGCGCCGCGCGGCCGAGCGCCGCGCCCGCGAACATCGGATCGAGGCCGTCGTGCGAGCGCAGCGTGTCGCCCGTCGCGGCGAGATCGGTCCACGGCGAGAACAGCACGGCGCCCGCGGGCAGCGGATCGCCCGCGTCGCGCAGCGCGACGAGCGTCGCGAGCGCAAGGCCGCCGCCCGCCGAATCGCCGCCGAACACGATCGATTCGGGCGGCGTGCCCGCCGCGACGAGATGCCGGTACGCCGCGAGCGCGTCGTCGAGCGCGGCCGGAAACGGATGCTCGGGCGCGAGCCGGTAGTCGAGCGAGAACGAGCGCACGCCCGCGTGCTTCGTCAGCGCGAACACGAGCGGCCGATGCGTCTGCGGGCAGCAGAAGTAATAGCCGCCGCCGTGGAAATACAGCAGCATCCGGCTGTGCCGCGCGTGGCCGCGCAGCGCGTCCGCGCGCTCGAGCCATTCTCCGCGCAACGGCGCGTCGCCGTCGGCGTAGCGCTCGCGCAGCCGCCAGCCCGCGGGCGGGCGGCGCGGCACGCGCATGCGCAGCTTCGTCAGACGCCGCGCGCGCGCCGGATCGATCACGGGCCGCAGCGTCTCGGGCCGAAATTGCCGGCGCAGCAGCCAGCACGCGACTTTGCTCTGCCAACTCATCGAACGCACTCCGAACCAGAAGAACGTGACGATACTACGTGCGATTCGGCGCGCGTCCGTCGATTGGCCCCTCTAAATCCGCCTGCGCGGCTCAGTTCGCCGGCCGGATCTGGCCGCGAATCTCGCCGCCCGGATGGGCTTTCGTATGCACGTTGAAATACCACTTGCCCGCCATCAGGTCGCCGACCTGCTCGTCGGTCAGCGCCTTCTCGCCCGCGATCGGGCTCGCGAGCGCGTCCTTCGGGATCGGCACCTGAACGCCCGCGTTCTGGCCGACGGGCGCGGGGCCGTGAAAATGCGCGGCCGTCGCCGGGCCCGTCAGGTCGCGGTACGCGACGTTCCAGCGCAGCGTGTGGGTGGCCGTGTCGTAGGTCGCGTCGAGCGCGCCCGAGCCCTTGCTCGTCGTCGGCGGCACCTCGCTCGACGGCTGCAGGTTCGCGGCGAGCTTCACCGTCTCCGCACGCGCGATGCCCGCCGCGAACGCGCACGCGAGCACGCCGATTCCAATCTTGCGCAATGTCAACATGGCTCCTCCTTGCGATCGTCGAGCACATTGCACGGGCGCGCACGCCGCCCGCTTGAATTCCGATGGTAGACGATCTTGCACGCGCGGCGCTCGGCGCGATGCGATCGCCCCGCCGCGTCCGCCCGCGCGCGACATCGCGTCCGGCGGCCGATGCACGGATGCCGGCAGGCGGAAAGCTGCCGCCGAGAACACAGATTTGCACGAAACGGGCTGAATCCGCACGCGAGGTTTCGCTACACTCGTTGCACACAGTTGCTTGTTTCCTTCCGTCCGAAGGAAAATCTGCGAGTTTGGACGCGGCCTTCGGGCCGCTTTTTTTGCCCGGCTCGTCCGCCCGCGCACGATTGCGCGGCGACGTCGCTCGCACGGCGATGCGAGCTCGTACGAAGCGCCGCCGCCGGACTTTCACCGCACGCGCAATACGCCGCATCGTTGCATCGTCGCATCGCGCGCGAACGGCTCCCGCTCGTCTCTTCCGCCATTTGCGAAATCAGCGTCGCGCGCCGGCGCGTCACGTCACGTTCCTGCCATTTACGCGACAATCGGTTCGACCCGAATCAAACCATGTGAAAGGTTGCGCCAGTTCTCCGCCTGTCGTCGTCGCCTCTTCGCACCGCCCTGTCCCGCCGGTTTCCGCTGCGAAGCGCGGTCCGCGCATCCGCGCTCGCCGCGACATCCGCGCACGCGCAGGAATTCGCGCCGTTCGGCGGTCTGCTCTCGGGCAGAGGCGCTCACAGCTACACGCGGGCGTTCGATTATCAGGAAGGGCTCGGCCGCTATGCGGCCGCCGGGGCTTCGCCTAGTACAACGAGGGACACATTACGAATCACCACCGCGACGGCCAGGCGGTCCGGCTCTGGAGCCGGCCGCCGCTGCGCGACAACCGCTTCGTGATCTCGGCGGGCGCGGGCCCGTACCGGTATCTCGACACGACCGCCGCGTCCGAAGGGCGCGGCTGTTCGAACTCGCACGGCTGGGGCGTGTTGATGAGCGTGCGCGCCGCGTACTACATGTCGCATCGGTGGCTCGCGCACGCGCTCCTCGATGACAAGGTCAGGCTTTCCGCCGGCGCGGGCGCGTACCTCACGCTCAACGCGCGCAGCCTCCGCGGCCGCACCGGCGAAGGCGACGGCCGCGTGTCCGGCATCGCGTCGATGCCGGCGAGCTACCGGTTCGACGATCGCTCGCGCGCGTCACGTGGAATCGCGTCGTCACGCGTTACGATCGCCAAACGACCGCAATACGGACGCGATTCAGGCCGGGCTCGGCCACCGCTTCCGACGCCCTCTCGACTTCTTTTGGCTTGCGTCAATCGAGCGCGCGCAGCACGCCGATCAGCTGCTTCGCGGCGACGTCCCATTGATACCGCGACGCGTGCCTGCGCCCTTTCTCGCGCATCTCGCGGCGCAGCTCGGCATTACCCATCAGCTGCGCGATCGTCGCCGCGATGTCGATCGCGTCGTGCGCGTCGCAATACAGCGCGGCGTCGCCGCACGCCTCGGGCAGCGACGCCGCCCGCGACACGATCACGGGACACCCGCAATACATCGCCTCGAGCGGCGGTAGGCCGAATCCTTCGTATAACGAAGGAAATACGAAGCAACCGGCATGCTCGTAAAGCGCCTTCAGCTCGCCGTCGCTCACGTAGCCCGCCCACGTGACGTTCCGGGCGCTCGCGTTCTCGCCGAGCTGCGACGCGCCGAAAATCTTGACGTTGCTGCCGCCCGCGATCACGAACTTGAGCTCGGGGTGCGTGCGCTCGAGCCGCGCGATCGCGTCGAGCGTGCGCGCGAGATTCTTGCCGGGCGCGATCGAGCCGACGATCAGCACGTAGCCGTCGTAGGCGAGGCCGAGCCGCTCTAGCACCGACGGATCGCTTTCGACGCGTCCGAAGTGGTCGACGCCCGACACGATCGTCGACACGTCCGTCGGCGCGACGCCGAGACGCGCGACGATCCGCTCCTTCGAGAAACGCGACACCGTCAGGATGTGCCGCGCGCGGCGCTTGAGCATCCAGAACGCGAAGCGATACCAAAGGCGGAACGTGAGCGAATAGCCCTGCGGAAAGTCGAACACGGCGACGTCGTGAATCATCACCACCTGGTTGCGCTTGAAGAGCGGCCCGACGTTGCAGAGGCTGACGAGCGTCTGCCCGCGCGTCGCGAACGGCAGCGCCAGTTGCTCCCACAGCGCGCCGCGCAGCCGCGGCACGACGCGACGCGCGACCGCAGGCGGCAGCGCATCGCTCGCGTGATCGCGCGGCACGACGAGCGTCGGATTACGCTCGCCCGGCAACAGACGCGCAAGCGCCGACGTGAACTCGTGCGCGACGCGCTGCACGCCCGTGAGGCGCTGCGACGTGAACTTGCCGTTGATCGCGACGGGCGCCGGCAACGCCGCGACGCCCGAACGCTCGGCGGCGAGCGCGGCGCGAGGCGGCGCGTCGTGCACCGCGCTCGCCGCCTGCGACGCGCTCACCGTCATTACATCGAAGTCCTGACGATCTCGCAGCACATGCGGCGACGGTTTGGATAAGGGGGAAGACAGATTCATGGCGGCAGCGGCGGCGTGACGACACCTGGTTGACGGTCGCATCCGCGACAGTCGCGGATGTACGCTATACACGTTCAAGTGTCGTCGTTCCGTGGCGCGCGGTCTGTGCGTTCCGTCGCACAACGCGGCGCACAACGCAGCGCACAAGGCGGCGCACGGCGCGCGAACGTCGCCGTGCGCCGCATCCGCATGCGTCAGCGGCCGTGGCTTACCGACCAGATCAGATAGAACGACTCGGCGGTCGGCAGGATCTGCGCGAGCATCCGGTTGAAGCGCGCGGCGGGCGCGGTGCCCACGTACACGACGTCGAGCGGCTTCATGTCGAACTCGGTCGCGAGCATCAGCGCGTCCACCTGCGTCATATCGAGGCGGAACACTTCGGGCTTGTTGTGCTCGGGCGCGTAGTTGACCTTCTTCAGGCCTTCCTGCAATCCGCTTTGCACTCCGGGTGCCTGAGCAAGCGGCGGATTCGGATGGCGGACCACGATCACCTGGCGCGGATTCGCCCCCGTCGGATCGATGCTGCCCGCCGCGCTCAATGCATCCGCGAGCGACAACTGCCCCTGGTTCATGTAGACCGTCTGCGGCTTCGGCACCTCGCCCATCACGAACACGCGGTTCTGCATGCGATCGGGCACGTGAACGATGTCGTTCGCCTGCAGCACGATGTTCTGGCGCAAGTCGCCGCGATTCAGGATGCGGTTCACGTCGATCGTCATCACCTGGTCGCCGCGCGTGACGAGCACGCGTTGCAGATCGGCGTCGGGATTGCCGCCGCCCGCGCGGTTGAGCGCATCGACGACGCGCAGATGCGAACCCGTCAGCGACAGTTGGCCCGGGTTCTTCACGTCGCCCGTCACCTGCACGCGCTGACTGCGGTACTGCGTCACGCGCACGTCGATCTGAGGATTCCTGATCTGTTTATTGAGCCGATGCGACAGCAGCGCGGCGATCTGCACGGGGCTCATCCCTTCGACACGCACGCGCCCGATCGTCGGAAAGAAGATCGTGCCGTCGGCGGCGACGCGCTGGCCCGGCGAATCGACCTCGCCCTGCCCGTTCGTGCCGAACGCGCTGACCTGCTGCGGCAGCACGCCGCCCAGGCCGCCCGACGCCTGCAGCGTGCCGATGTCGGCGAGCGGCGACGTGTCGGTGCCCGTGCCGTTACTGCCGCCGCGCGTGAGTTCGGGGTGATCCCATACGACGATGCCGAGTACGTCGTCCGGGCCGACGCGATAGTCGGCGGGCGCGGCGGGCAGGCTCTGCGCGATCCCCGCTTCCTTCGCGCGCGTGTCGGCCTCGTCGGCCTGCTTGAGCGTGTAGACGAGCTGCGGCGTGATCAGCTTGACGTCGTACACCGCCGAATCCGTCGGTGCGCTCAGATTGTCGTTCATGCGGCTCGAATCGAGCGCCGGCCCGGGGGCCAGCGCACAGCCCGACAAGGCGGCCGCCGCGGCGGCCGCCCATGCTAGGGGCTTGAACATCTTGTGGTTTCTCCTTGGTAGCGTGGTCGTCGACGCGGAGTTCTCCGCGGGCGCGTTCCGATGCGCGAGCGCTCGGCGTTCAGAACGCGTTGCGTCCGACGAATCCCTTGACGAGCGTGATCAGGATGATCTTGATGTCGAACCAGAAGGTCCAGTTCTGCATGTAGAAGAGATCGAACTTCACGCGCGCGGCCATCTTCTCGACCTTGCGCGTCTCGCCTCGATAGCCGTTCACCTGCGCCCAGCCGGTGATGCCGGGGCGCACGCGATAACGGTACATGTAGCCGTCGACGAGCTCCTTGTAGATATCGTCGTGCTCGATCGCGTGCGGACGCGGACCGACGACCGACATCTGGCCGAACAGCACGTTGAAGAACTGCGGCAGTTCGTCGAGCGACGTGCGGCGCAGGAACGCGCCGACTTTCGTGATCCGCGAATCGTTGCGCGACGCCTGGCGCACAACGCCCGCCGCCTCGGCATGCACGCGCATCGTGCGGAACTTCAGGATCTCGAACTCTCGGCCGTCCACGCCCTTGCGCTTCTGCCGGAACAGCACGGGCCCCGGCGACGACAGCTTCACCGCGAGCGCAAGCGCGGCAAGAATCGGCGACAGCGGAATCAGCACCGCGAGCGCGAACATGCGATCGAAGATGAACTTCGGCCAGAGCTGCGGAATCGACAGCGGGCTCGTCGCGAGATTGATCGCCGGCATGCCGACCACCTGCGTGACCGAGCGGTTGAAGAACGTGATGCCGCGCACGTCGGGCAGGAAGCGCAGGTTCACGAAATCATGGCGAAACTCGCGCACGATCCGCTGGATCTGCCGCTCGTGCGACAGCGGCAGCGCGAGCCAGATCTCGTCGATCGCACCCGCGCGCACGTGGCGCTTCAGCTCGCGCAGATCGGAAACGACGGGCACGCCGCCGACCTGACGCTTCGCATCGACGGCTTGCACGCCTTCGTCGAACACGCACACGACCTCGTAGCCGTGCGACGACGCCGCGCGCAATTGCTCGAGCACCGCGCGCCCGTAGACCTCGGAACCCACGATCGCGACCGCGCGCGGCTTCGCGCCCGGCCTGCGCCAGCCGGTCAGCACGCCGTGAATCGACACCTTGCCGAGCAGCAGCACCGTGCCGGACATCAGCATCGTTCGGCCAAGCCACGCGAGCGACGCGTCGGCGTCGCCGTGCAGCAGCAACGTGAAGGTCGCGGCAACCGCCGCGACGCCGAGCCAGCCGAGCAGCACACGCGACAGCGTGCGATACGACATCTGTTCGCGCGCGCCGTCATAGACGCCGATCGCCGGAAACACGATCAGCGTCAGCGTGCACAGCAGCGCGATGGCCGTACGCTGCTCGTCGGACACGTCGAGCATGCCGCCGTCGTACAGCAATTGCGCGACCAGCGCCCCCGCCGCGACCAGCAACACATCGAGCAACTTGTTCAAGAGTCCCAACATCAGTGAATCTCCGCGTTTCTTGTTATTTCGTCTCAAGCAGCCGAACGCACTGCACCGTGATACGCGGCGACGCGCAGCGGCCGCCCTTCCGCCGGAACCGGCTGCGGCGCATGCGCTTCGCGCCTCGCCTCGAGAATGAGGCGGTTGAATTCGCCGCGGATCACGCCGTAGCACTCGCACGCGTGCGCCTCGAGACCCTGCCGGTCGAGCACCGTGATGTGGCCGCGGCGCTGGCGAATGAGTCCCGCCTCCTGCAGCTTGCCCGCCGCTTCCGTGATGCCTTCGCGCCGCACGCCCAGCATGTTCGCGATCGTCTGCTGCGTGACGGCGAGCTCGTCGCCTTCGACGCGATCGTGCGCGAGCAGCAGCCAGCGGCTCAGTTGCTCGCTCACGGAGTGATGCCGGTTGCAGAGCGCGCCGCGCGCGATCTGCGTCATCGCGGCCTGCCAGTAGCGCAGCATCATCTGGAAGGTGTCGAGCGAGCGATCGAATTCGCGCCGGAATACCTGAGTCGGCACGCGATACGCGTAGCCGCCGCTGCGCACCTCGATGCGGCCCGATGCGCCGCCGCTGCCGTAGTCGGCGAGCGTCGACACGCCGACCACGCCTTCGCTGCCGACCGCGGCGACTTCGACCATCGCGCCGTCTTCCATCAGATACAGCACGGACATCATCGCGGTGGTCGGGAAATACAGGTGGCGCATCGGCTCGTCGGTTTCGCAGAGCAGCTGGGCGCTCTTGATCTTCACGAGCTCGAGGTGCGGCGCGAGCGCGCGAAGGCTGTCGTCGTCGAGCGAGCCCAGCAGGGCGTTGGCATGAAACCCATTGTTCTGATGAAGCATGTTCGTGTCCCGGTTTGTCGGCGCCGCTCGTTTGCGGCGCAGGATTCCGTTTCGCAAGACACGGTCACAGCAAGAATCGTATGTTCCTCGGAATCGTGTCGGCGGCCCTTCTGGTCGTCCTCTTACACACTGACGCACCACCCTCTTCGCGGGGGTGAAAACCCTTAAGCGATTAACGTGCCAATTGGTGCAATTCCTTAATATATAAAGGCATTGGCCGGAGAATTCCTATCTGAATATTTAGCCGCCAACCGAAAGCGTCTCATCCGTGGACACTTTGATACAGTTCGAGCGACAGCAGGTGTCTCATCTAACAATTTCGTAATCTTTACAACGCCCCCGGCGCTTAGCGCTTAACCCTTCCCGCACAACGGCCGGCGCACTTTTACAGGCGCCAATGGAATGATATGACCATTTCATCTCAATAAAACGGAAGTTCGCAGCGGTTCTTTGAAAACTGTCGCAAAGGTGAGTCAACGAACAGTTGACACACTCTGTCATCCAGCCCACACAATGCCTGTAATTCATTGATTACAAACGATTTAACAAAAACACAAAAAGCTCACCGACCACCTCTCTCGGGAAATGGTAAAAATTGCCAAACGAATTTCTTGAATCGGAAATAGATACCGAAATGTCGGCGTGCAATGCATTAAAAATGGTAAAACCGATTATTCCTTACGAAGCAATTAAGTACTTTCTCAAAAAATCTAGGAATATTCCTAAATGTCAAAATTTGTGAAATGCGCATCGCACGCAAACCTCAAAAAATCCGCCGTGATAATCTGAAATTGGATTTTCAACGTCAAGTCGAATTAACAAATAAAAACCACACCTGTCTAGCCAGGCAGGTTTGATCGTGCGCGGCGCCTTCAGGGGGCCCTGCGCCGTTGCTCCGGATCTCCGATCCGGGAAGGACAAGCCGTGACCTACCGCGAATACAAAGAGCCGTCGACGAGGACAGGCGGCATCATCGAGCTGCCGCACCGCACCGACGCCAACCGTTTTCTCGCATCGCTCGGCGTCGCCGAGCGCGCGACGCTCGCAAGCCATCTGCAGCTCGTGCACGTGAAGTCGGGGCAGGTGCTGTGCGAGCCAGGCACGCCGCTCGAGCACGTCTACCTGCCGGTCACGACCGTCATCTCGATTCAGTACGCGTCGTCGGACGGCATGACGCTCGAGATCGCGGAGATCGGCAACGAAGGGATCGTGAGCCCGCAGCTCGTCGGCAGCGACGGTGCGACGCCATGCCGCGTGATAACTTGCCGCGACGGCTTTTCGTATCGGCTCAGCGCGCGCGTGCTGTCGAACCTGCTCGAGGAATCGGCGCAGATCCGCCAGGCGATCTTTCGCTGCACGCATCTGCTGATGGCGCAGGCAAAGCAGATCTCGTTCTGCAGCCGGCATCACGTATTGAAGAACCAGCTTTGCCGGTGGTTCCTGCTCGCGTACGACCGCTCGCGCAGCGTCGAAATCCAGGTCACGCACAGCATGCTCGCGCAGATGCTCGGCGTGCGTCGCGAAACCGTCACCGACGCGGCGGGCGACATCCAGAAGATGGGGCTGATCCGCCAGTACCGCAGCTCGATCATCCTCGTCGACCTGCCCGGGCTCGATGCACAGTCGTGCGGATGCCACACGATCATCCGCGACGAGATGAAGAAGATCCTGTCCGCGCCGACGAGCGCGTCCGGCGCGCTCACCGAATTGCGCAGCTGACCCCGCTTCGCGCCGCACGCTCGCGGCGGCGCGCGCTTCATGCGACATTTTCGTACGGCACCGTCGACGCACGCGCGGCGCACGGTGCACGCCCTCCGCGCGGTGCGCGACTACGTCGGTTAGGTGCCGAACAGAACCACCGCATGCCCGATGGTCTACTAGCCACGATACGCCACGCGGGCGTCATGAGTCTTGCCCGCAGGTACGGGGAACCTCATTCAAGCCGGAGCCGCCAGATGAAAAACGAATTGAGAACAATCATCAAGGACGTCGCGCATCTCGAAGCGTCGATCGACCACATCGCGGACAGCGACGATCTGTACGAGGCAGGTCTGTCTTCGCTGAACACGATTCAACTGATGCTTGCCATCGAGAAGCACTTCAACATCGAGATTCCGGACGAAATGCTGAATCGCCAGCTGTTCCAAAGCATCGATTCGCTCGCCGGGGCCGTCACGCAACTGCAGCGCGCCGAGCAATCCGCATGAAGCGCTTCGACGCCGAAACCGGCAGCGCACGCGTCGCTGCCGTCGAATCCCCGCTTGCGGAAGATCATACGTTGAACGAAGCAGCGCGCCGCGTCGCGCAGGTCGCAGCGCGCTTCGCCGATGCCGTCGATCGCGACGCGCGCTTTCCGACCGAAGCGATCGACGCGATGCGCGAAGAACGTCTGCTCGGCGCGCTCGTGCCGACCGAGCTGGGCGGCCGGGGCGCGTCGCTCGCGGCCGTTTCCGCCGCGTGCGGGATCATCGGCCAGGCGTGCTCGTCGGCCGCGATGATCTACGCGATGCATCAGACGCAGGTCGCCAGCATCGTCGATCATGCGCTGTCGAGCGACTGGCATCGCCGCTTCATCGAGCAGCTCGCCGAGCGCGAATGGCTGCTCGCCTCCGCGACCTCCGAAGAGGAAGTCGGCGGCAATCTGCGCAACAGCCGCTGCGCGATCGAAGCGGACGGCGACATGTTCACGCTCGCGAAACTCGCGCCGACCATCTCGTACGGCGCGCAGGCCGACGCGATCCTCGTCACCGCGCGGCGCGATCGCGACGCGCCCGCCGCCGAGCAGGTGCTCGTCACGCTGCTGAAGGAAAACGCAACCCTCACGCGCCGCAGCGGCTGGGATACGTTCGGCATGCGCGGCACCTGCAGCGAAGGCTTCGCGCTCGACGCGCGCGGCTATTGCGAGCAGATCTTCCCGGTGCCGTTCGCGCAGATCGCCGAGCGGACCATGGTGCCGACGTCGCACATCCTGTGGGCGGCCGTGTGGACCGGCATCGCGAACGACGCGTTCCTGCGCGCGCATCAGTTCTTCCGCGCGCAGATGCAAAAGCAAGGCGGCACGCTGCCGCCGTCCGGCCGCCGGATCGCCGACGCGCTCGCGCTGCTGCAGGCGATGCAGGCGCGCATCGACGGCGCGCTGCGCCTGCACGAGCAGAGCGCCGCGCGCTCGTGGTCCGCGTCGATGGCGCAGGCGGCCGAGATCAACACGCTGAAGACTTACGTGTCGACGACCGCGCTCGACGTGGTCAAGCACGCGACGATGATCTGCGGGATGGCGTCGTACAAGAACGGCACGCCATACACGCTCGGCCGCCACATCCGCGACCTGCATTCGGCGCCGCTCATGATCAGCAACGATCGCATCGAAGCCAACACGGCGAACCTGCTGCTCGCGTTGCGTCCCGCAACGCTGGAGAGAGAGATTTGAACGACATGACCAACCCTTCCGCGCGCGCGGCCGAAGCGGCTCGGGCGCCCATCGATCGCGGCGGCGTGAACCAGTTACGCGACGAACTCGTCGAAGCGGGGCTGCTGATCTCGACGGGCATTCAGGGCCTGTTCGGCCGCAGCGAGAAGTTCGAACGCGTCGTCGACGCGCTCGACGGCTACATCACGCGCCTTGGCGCCGACCAGCACGCGGAAGTGCTGCGCTTCCCGCCCGCGATGAGCCGCCCCGAGTTCGAGCGCAGCGAATATCTGAAGAGCTTCCCGCAACTCGCGGGCACCGTGCACAGTTTTTGCGGCAACGAGCACGATCACCAGCGCGTGCTGCAATGCCTCGATCGCGGCGACGACTGGACCGAGAATCAGAAGCCGACCTATGTCGTGATGACGCCCGCCGCATGCTACCCGGTCTATCCGGTCGTCGCGCAGCGCGGCGCGCTGCCCGCCGACGGCCGGATCGTCGATGCGTTCTCGTACTGCTTCCGCCACGAGCCGTCGCTCGATCCGACGCGCATGCAATTGTTCCGGATGCGCGAATACATCCGGATCGGCACGCCCGAGCAGATCCTCGCGTTCCGCCAGGACTGGATCGAGCGCGGCACGCGAATGATCGACGCGCTGCAGTTGCCGAACAGCATCGATCTCGCGAACGATCCGTTTTTCGGCCGCGGCGGCAAGATCGTCGCGAGCAGCCAGCGCGATCAGAACCTGAAGTTCGAACTCCTGATTCCGATCGAATACGACGGCCGCCTGACCGCGTGCCTGAGCTTCAACTACCACATGGACCACTTCGGCCTGCTGTGGGGCATCAAGACGGCCGAGGCCGCGGTCGCGCACACGGGCTGCGTGGGCTTCGGCCTCGAGCGCCTGACGCTCGGCCTCTTCAGGCATCACGGCTTCGATCCGGACGCATGGCCGCAAGCGGTACGCGACGTACTGTGGGGACATCGATGAGCAGCATCCTGCTCGACGCGCCGGCGAACGGCGCGTCGCTCGAAGAAATCTTCACCGACATCCGGCATCGCGTGCGGCACTACCGCCCGCACGCGCTGCACGGGCCGCAGATGGTCTGGAAGCAAACCAACTGCTACGTCGATCTGTGGATCGAGGTGCTCGGCTGGTGGGGGTTCAATCCGTACGCGGCGCTGCCGTTTACGATCACGCTCGACTTCGAGGGCGACCAGTTCTCGTTCTTCAAGTTTCCGTTCGACGATCTCGAGACGCTGTACGGAATCGTCGTGCAGGAGCACGCGATCTTCGAACCCGTCGACGCGCACGTCGAGAACCAGGTCGCGCGCGGCAACCTGATGCTCGTCGAAGTCGACGCATGGTATCTGCCCGACACGCGCGGCAACAGCTATCAGACCGAGCACACGAAAACGACGATCGGCATCGACGCGATCGATCGCGAACGCCGCCGCGTCGGCTACTTCCACAACAGCGGCTATTACCTCGCGGAAGGCATCGATTACGACGGCCTGTTCGGCAAGCACGGGCCGACGCAGCTCGTGCCGTACGTCGAATGCGCGAAGCGGCGATTCAAGCCGCTCGAGGAACGCGAGCTGTGCGCAGCGTCGCTCGGCCTCCTCGCGCGCCACCTGAAGCGCCGGCCCGCATCGAACCCGATCGCCGCGTTCCGCGAGCAGCTCGCGCGCGACGCGAAGACGATCGCGTCGCGGCCGATCTCGTACTTCCACGTGTATTCGTTCAATACGCTGCGCCAGCTCGGCGCGAACTTCGAGCTGTTCGGCCGCTATCTGCGCTGGCTCGAGGCGAGCGGCTGCAACGGCGCGTTCGACACGCTCGTCGCCGCGTGCGACACGATCGCGTCCGAATCGATGGTGCTCGAATTCCGCCTCGCGCGTGCGAGCGCACGCGGCAAGGAGGAACGCGGCGAGAGCAGTCTCGACATTCTCGAGCGCGCGTACGCGTCGCTCGTCGACGGCGTCGCGCGAATCGCGCCGCCCGGCAAGGCCGAGCCGAATCCGCCGTTCGGCACGCTGTACGTGCCGCCGAGGCCCGTCTCCACGGTCAGATGAAATCCGCGCCGGATCGCGTGGCGCGCAGCGCCGCTCAATGGACGTTGATCGCGACGCCCGCCGGCGCGATCGCGCGGCCGAGCGAGCTCTCCGAAGCCGGCTGGTGCGCCGCGCCCGTGCCCGGCACGGTCGCGCAGGCGCTTGCCGGCGCGCGGCGCTTCGATCCGGCGCATCCGTATCCGCTCGGCGATAGCGACTACTGGTATCGAACGACGCTGCACGGCGCGGGGCCGCGCATCGTCCGGCTGAACGGGCTCGCGACGATCGCCGAGGTCTGGCTCGACGACGCGCTGCTGCTCTGCTCGGACAACATGTACGTCGCGCACGACATCGCCGTGACGCTCGGCGGTGCGAATCGTCTTGCCCTCTGCTTCCGCTCGCTCGATCGCCACCTCGCCGCGCATGCGCCGCGGGGCCGCGCGCGCTGGCGCACGCGCCTCGTCGACACGCCCGCGCTGCGCGGCGTGCGCGCGACGTTTCTCGGCCGGATGCCGGGCTGGTTCCCGGCGATCGAACCGATCGGGCCGTGGCGCTCGATCGAGATCGTGAATCCGGCCGGCGCGCCGACGATCGTGCGCGACACGCTGCGCGCGACGCTAGACGGCCGCGACGGCGTGCTCGACGCCACGCTCGAATTCGCCGCGCCGCTCGCGCAAACGATGCGTGCGCGGCTCGTGTGCGGCGCGCACGCGGCGACGCTCGAGACAACCGGCCCGCGCACCGCGCGCGCAACGCTCAGGATTCCGAACGTCACGCCGTGGTGGCCGCACACGCATGGCGAACCGAAGTTGTACGACGTCGGCGTCGAAATCGGCGACGCGACGATTCCGCTCGCGCGAACCGGCTTTCGCACGATCGCCGTCGAACGCGGCGGCGACGGCCGAGGCTTCGCGCTGTCGGTCAACGGCACGCCTGTCTTCGCGCGCGGCGCATGCTGGACGAGCGCCGACCCGCTCGGCCTGCAGGCCGATCCGGCCGCCTACCGCCGCGCGCTCGCGCTCGCGCGCGACGCCGGCTGCAACATGATCCGCGTCGGCGGCACGATGACCTACGAAGCCGACGCGTTCTACGCGCTGTGCGACGAGCTGGGGCTCCTCGTCTGGCAGGACTTCATGCTCGCGAACTTCGACTATCCGAGCGCCGATCCGCGTTTTGCCGAATCGCTGAAGCGCGAGGCCGAGCAGTTTCTCGGCCGGCATGCGGCGCGGCCGTCGATCGCGGTGCTGTGCGGCGGCAGTGAGATCGCGCAACAGGCGGCGATGGTCGGGCTTGCGCCCGACGAGCGCCGCGTGCCCGCGACCGAGCAACTGCTTGCCGAATTGTGCGCCACGCATCGGCCCGATGCGATCTACGTCGCCGATTCGCCGCACGGCGGCGTGCTGCCGTTCGCGCCGCGCGAAGGCGTCGCGCACTACTACGGCGTCGGCGCGTACCTGCGGCCGCCTGAAGACGCGCGCCGCGCCGGCGTGCGCTTCGCGAGCGAGTGCCTCGCGTTCGCGAACGTGCCGTGCGACGCAACCCTCGCGTCGATCGGCTCGCCCGCCGCGCACGAGCCCAGCTGGAAACGCGCAGTGCCGCGCGATCCGGGCGCGCCGTGGGATTTCGACGACGTGCGCGATCACTATCTGCGCACGCTGTACGGCGTCGAGCCCGCGCGTCTGCGCAGCTGCGACCCGGCGCGCTATCTCACGCTGTCGCGCGCGATCGTCGCCGACCTCATCGCGCAGACGCTGTCGGAGTGGCGGCGCGTCGGCTCGTCGTGCGCGGGCGCGCTCGTCTGGCAGTTCCAGGATGTGATGCCAGGCGCTGGCTGGGGCCTAGTCGACGCGCACGGACGGCCGAAATCCGCGTGGCATGCGCTGAAGCGCGTGTCGCAGCCGCGGCAGATCCTGCTCACCGACGAGGGACTCAACGGCCTCGACGTGCATGTGCTCAACGACGCGCCGACGCCGCTCGACGCGCGCATCGAGCTCGTCGCGCTGCGCGACGGGAAGACGCCGATCGCGCGCGCCGGCCGCACGTTGCGCATCGACGCGCACGCGGGCGAATGCGTGAACTCCGCCGACCTGCTGGGTCGTTTCTTCGACTTCACGTACGCATACCGCTTCGGCCCGCGCGAGCACGACGTCGTGATCGCATCGCTGCACGCGGCCGACGGCGCGCTGCTTTCGCAAGCGTTCCACTTCCCGGAACGCACCGCGCCGACCGTGTTCGAGCGCGCCGACATCGGCCTCGAGGCGAGCGCCGCCTATCGCGACGGCCGCTGGTGCGTCGACGTGCAGACGCGTACGTTCGCGCGCTACGTGCACGTGTCCGCACCCGGGCTGCTGCCCGACATCGACTGGTTTCATCTCGCGCCGGGTGCCGCCGCGCGGATCGAGCTCGCCGCCGACCCTCACTCTCCCCATTCCCATGACAATCCGCCCGACGCGTCCGCCGCCCTCGCTGCGCCGCCCGCGATCGAGGTGCGAGCACTGAATTCCAACAAGACCATTCGCCCGAGGATAGAAAATTGAGACCAGTCAGATTCGACGATTGCTTAGGATGGCTGCATGAGGGACGCACGCGGCGCGGCGTCCTCATCTGCGAGGCGCTCGGGCACGAAGCGCTGTGGACGCACAAAGTGGTCCGCGCGCTCGCCGAGCGCCTCGCCGAAGACGGCATGTGGGTGTTGCGCTTTCATTACCCGTGCGCGGGCGATTCGGCGGGCGACGATCTCGCGCCGGGCCGGCTGCCCGCGAGCGTCGCGAGCGTGCGCCGCGCGCTCGCCGTGCTGCGCGATCAAGCGAGCGTCGATGGCGTCACGCTCGTCGGCCTGCGCGCGGGCGCCGCGTTCGCGATGCTCGCGCTCGCGGGCGACGACGCGCCCGCCGTCGATGCGTTCGTCGGGCTCGCGCCCGTGGTGCGCGGCCGCGCGTATCTGCGTGAGTTGTCGATCGTCCAAAAGCGCTGGCTGGATACAACGCCGCCCGCGATCCGCGAGCAGCATCACGTGGAACCGTGGCTCAACATTCTCGGCCATCGCTACCCGGCCGATTTCGTCGCCGATCTGAAGCAAGTCGATTTGAGCAACGCGGTCGCGACGACGATCGCGCTGCCGCGCGCCGCGTTGCTCGTCGACACCGACTATGGGGACAGTCCCGCGCTGCGCGCCGCGCTCGTCGCGCGCGGCGTGTCGACGCACATCGAATCGTTCCCGGGGTGGCCGAACGCGCTGCAGGAAGGCGCGCGCTCGCGCGTGCCGCACGCGGCGCTCGAATCCGTCGCGCGCTGGATCGGCCTCGGCGAACAGGCGGCGGCAGCGGAACCGATCGCGGCCGGCCACGCCGATCGCGCGGCCGCCGCGCATGCGCACGACGACGCGATCACCATTGCATCGCGCGCCGCGCGCAAGCCCGACATCGCGCACGCTCGCGACGCGCGTCATCATGCGCCCGCGCCGAATGCCGCGTCACCCATCACGTTCGCGTTCGACGGCATCGCCGAAACGCTCGTCCACATCGGACCGAAGCGGCTCGTCGGCACGCTGTGCGAGCCCGTCGCGCCCGCGCGCGCCGGCACGCCTTGCCTGCTGATCGCGAACACCGCGGCGAACCCGCGAAGCGCGGACGGCCGCATCGGCGTGCGTCTCGCGCGCACGCTTGCGCAGCGCGGCATCGCGTCGCTGCGGATCGACATCGAAGGCATCGGCGACAGCGGCGCGCACGCGCCGGACGATCAGGCCGAAGTGCTGTATTCCGATCCGGCCATCGCGGACGTCGCCACGGCCGTCGACTGGCTCGGCGCGCGCTGCCGGCGGCAGGTCGTCGCGTTCGGCGTGTGCTCGGGCGCGTTCGCCGCGCTGCATGCGGCCGCGCACGCGCGCGCGGCGGCCGGCGTGATCGCGGTCAATCTGCCGCGCTTCATCTGGCCGCGCGGGCTCACGATCGCCGAGGCGCGCAAACAGCAGACGAATTCCGCGCGCGGCTATCTCGCATCGATGCGGGACTGGAGCAAATGGCGCCGTCTGCTGCGCGAGGGCCGCGATCTGCGCCCGGTGCTGAGCGCGCTGCGCCGCCACGTCACCGCGCGCCTGAGCGCGCCGGCGGGACGCCTCGCGGAGCGGCTCGGCCGCCGGCCGAAACCCGACACGCCGCGCGGCCTGATCAGGGCGCTCACCGACCGGAGCATCCACACGATGCTCGTCTACGGCGATTTCGATCCGGGCGTCGACGAGTTCACCCGCTACTTCGGCTCGCCGCGCCGCGCATTCAAGCGCTCGCCGCTCGTGAGCGTCGAGATGATCCGCTTGCTCGATCATTCGGTGTACGGCACGTCGGCCGCCGAGATGGTCATCGAGCTCTGCATCGACACGCTGACGGGCTGGGGAGACAGGACGCGCGGGCCGCAATTGCGACCCCGGCCGACGGGCGCACGGCACGGCGCGCCGCACGCGGCTTCCGCCGATGTCGCCGCGTCGCCCTGACGACGACGCTCGCGCAAGCGCGCCGCATTCGCCTCGGCTCGCCGGCACGTCAGTTGGCGGTCGATGTGGTGCTGCGCGGACGCTCGATGCCGTACGCTTCCATCCATCGATACAGCGTCGCGCGCGAGATGCCGAGCTCGCGCGCCGTGCCGGCGAGACGCCCGCGATTGCGCAGCAGCGCGAGCTCGATCACTTCCCGCTCGATCGATTTGCGAATCGCCGCGACCGACAGCGGCGCGACTTCGGTGCAATGGTCGAGCTCGAGATCGTGCGCGGTGACGAGCCGCCCTTCCGCCATCACGAGCGCGCGGCGCACGCGATTGATGAGCTCGCGCACGTTGCCCGGCCAGTCGTGCTTGTAGAGCGCCGAGATCGCGTCGGTCGAGAAGCCGCGCACGCGATGCCGCGCATCGGCGCGAAAACGCTCGAGCATGTGCCGCGCGAGCAGCTCGATGTCCTTGCCGCGCGCGCGCAGCGGCGGCTGATCGACGCGCAGCACACACAGGCGGTGATACAGGTCCGCGCGGAACCGCCCTTCGTTCATCGCGCCGCGCAGGTCGACGTGCGTCGCCGACACGATGCGCACGTCGACGGGCACGGGATCGCTGCCGCCCAGCCGATGAATCGTGCGCTCCTGCAGAAAGCGCAGCAGGCTCGCCTGGCTCTCGAGCGGCAGATCGCCGATCTCGTCGAGCAGCAGCGTGCCGCCGTTCGCCGATTCGACGTGGCCGATCTTGCGCGTGCTCGCGCCCGTGAACGCGCCGCGCTCGTAGCCGAACAGTTCGGACTGCAGCAGATGCGGCGGAATCGCGCCGCAGTTGACCGCGACGAACGGCCCCGTGCGGCGCGCGGAATGCTGATGGATCGCGGCCGCGGTGAGCTCTTTGCCGGTGCCCGTTTCGCCCGACACGAGCACGGGCGCGTCGGTGCGCGCGATGCGGCGCACCGTGTCGAACAATTGCAGCATCGCATCGCAGGTGCCGATCATCCCCTGATCGGCGGACGCGATGGGCGCCGTGCTCGGCGCGAACAGGCACTCCATCCCGTATGCGTGGCCGACCGCGTCCGCGATCCGCTGGTGCGACGCGGGCAGCGTGATGTAGTCGAAGCAGTAATCGCGCAGCAGCGCGCGCACTTCCGGCACGTTCGCCTGATGCGCTTCGACGAGCGCGACCCACGCGACGTTGCGCAGCGACGCGCACACGGCCGCGACCGCGTTCATCTCGCCGCTCGACACCGCGCTCAGATCGAGGATGCCGCCCGTCACTTCGCCCGCCGTCGTGCGCACCTGGTTCGCGCTCGTGACCATGGAGATCTTCCAGTCGCGGCGCGCGAGCTCCTTGCGCAGCAGCGTCGATGGCTGATGCGTCCAGTAAATCAACGGTCGCTGTCGGATAGATCCCCGGGAGAGACCCCCGATGATCGCGCTAGTCGTCATTGGTGCCTCCGATCATGAACTGACTGTGTGACTCGACGAATTCGTGTGTGGGCGAAAGCCGACGATCGTCCGCCTACCGGCAATACAGTGCGAGATGGGAGGGTGTCGCGCCCCGCCCGTACACGATGCCGGGACGCACCCGTTCGTATCGTTCGGGAGCGCACGTCAGATGCCTCGTTGGTCTCTGATTGATGGTTAGATTTCGCAAAGAAAGCGGCGACGTATCGTTTCGGCCGCGTTTTCATTCATGCGGCGCGCCGCGCAATCGGCAAGCGGCCCTGAACGAGCGACGCATGGCCGGCTCCGAAAGCCGAGGCACACGTCGAATCGCCCGTTGGCCGGGCTCGTTGAACTCGTCCGGTCGGATCGCGCGGCATGCCGCGTGATCTTTTTCACCTCGCTCTCAGGATGGCTTTACAGCGTCGTGCTCGTGAAGCCGACTGTCGAAGTTACTCTACCATTCGCGCTCTTTTGCGATCGATTTCCAACCGTGATTTGACCATCGTTGACCATTTATTGGGCAATTGACACGGCCCGAATAGGACACTTTCACCCCTGCCCGCTCATTGTCGCGCAGTCGCGCCGTAATGTTTGTGTATGAATGAAACAAATTCCTCCAGATCCGCCGTTTTGCGCCCGATATTATTGAGATAAGACATGTGTGCAATTCCGTTCGATCGTTTCATTGAAAGTCTCTTCGAGTTGTCCGTGTACCTCGTTTATGCCGCTTGAATGTGCCTCGCGCGTTCAGCGCGCATCGTCGTCGAGCCAGACGCGGCTCCATTCCGCGATTTTCGGCGCCGCGTGCGAGATCCACGCGCTCACGGGCGCGCTGCGCCCATAGCACGACACCGCGATCGTGCAGGCAGCCGCGACGAACAGGATCGTCGATCGCGAAACGCTTGCCGGACGCCGTACCGCGATGGCGCCGGCGCGCACGCGCTCAATGCGGCGTGCGCGTAGCGGTGCCGAACCCGCCGGATCGGCTTGTGCGGCGCTTGCGCGACGCAAACGGCTTGCCGTCAGCAGCGCGACGCCCGCGCCGACCAGCCAGCCCGATGCGATTTCGGACCACGAATGAAATCCGAGCAGCACGCGCGAAACGCCGATCGCGAGCGCGAATGCGAGGCCCGCCGCGATCGCGCGCCGCACGTGCGCGTCGCGCACGCAGATCGCCGCGACGAGCGGATACACCGCCGCGCCGAGCATCGTGTGACCGCTTACACCGGTGAAACGCCACGCGGCAATGCCGATTCCCCAGCCCGCATAGACAAATTTCGTCAACGCGACGAGACCCGCCGCGCAAGCGAAGCCGAACGCCCAATAAAGCGCGGCGCGACGGCGCCCGGTCGCCGCGAGCCAGCTCAGCACCGCGACGGCGAGCGGCGCCGTGAGAAACGGATCGCCAAAATTGGTCAGCAGGAAAAGAAGTCGCATTGCGTCGGATCGAGGAAACGCTCGCGCTCAGATGCGCGCGAGCGTGTCGCTTCGGGAGGCGTCGAGCGGCGAGGTCGGCGCGGCGCGCTCGACGGACGCGCCGTCGTCCGTCGCGACGCCCGATGCGAGCGGCTCGGCCTGCGCCGAGGCGACGATCGAGGCGTTGTGCGCCGGCGCGGCGCCGGAAGTCTCGCCCAATTCCGCTTGCAGCGCGGCGTAGCCTTCGAGCACGAAACGCGAGAATGCCGAGCGGAATCGCGCGGCGCTGAAGCGCTGCGCGTTCGCGCGGCACGCGTGCGGATCGAACGTACCCGCGGGCATTGCCTCGAACCGGTCGATTGCATCGATCAGCGCGTCGCACGTCTGCTTCGCATAGAAAAGCCCTGTCGGCACCGGGCCCGCCGCGCGCACCGATTCGCACACGCCGCCCTTGCCGTACGCGATCACGGGCGTGCCGCATGCCTGCGCCTCGACGGGCGAAATGCCGAAATCCTCTTCCGCCGCGAACACGAACGCCTTCGCGCGCTGCAGATGATCGTGCAGCACGTCGAACGACTGATAGCCGAGCAGCGTGACGTTCGGCCCCGCGAGCGCGCGGATCTTCTCTGCCTCGGGGCCGTCGCCGATCACGACGAGCCGGCGCGACGGCATGTGCGAGAACGCCTCGACGATCAGGTCGATGCGCTTGTAGGGCACGAGGCGCGACGCGGTCAGATAGAAATCTTCCTTCGTGTCGCGCAGCGCGAGATGATCGACGTCGACGGGCGGATAGATGACCGTCGCGTCGCGGCGATACGTCTTACGAATGCGGCGCGCGACGAAGTGCGAGTTCGCCGCGAGCAGATCGACGCCGTTCGCGGAGCGCGCATCCCAATTGCGGATGTAATGCAGCAGCGTGCGCGCGAGCGCGGATTTCACGCCGCGCGCGAGCCCCGCCTCGTTCAGATACTGATGCTGCAGATCCCACGCATAGCGAACGGGCGAATGCACGTAGCTCGCGTGCAGTTGGTCCGGGCCGTTCAGCACGCCCTTCGCGACCGCATACGAACTCGACAGGATCAGGTCGTAGCCGGACAGATCGAACTGCTCGATCGCGAGCGGAAAGAGCGGCAGGTAGCTGCGGTACTTGCTGCGCGCGAACGGCAATTTCTGGATGAACGAAGTGTGTACCGGCCGGCCACGCAGGCACGAGCGGTCGTCGAGAAAATCGACGAGGCTGTAGATGTCGGCCTGCGGAAAACAGTCGATCATCTGCGCAAGCACGCGCTCCGCGCCGCCATACACCACCAGCCAGTCGTGAACGATTGCTACCTTCAAACAGGAAGTCCTTTTGATGTGCGCAAAGGCGCGTCGAATCGAACGCAGGTCGCGTCGTCAGCGAGCGGCGCGGGTGGCACGGTGGCGCGTCGTCATCGCATCGCGGCCATTATCCGAACAAGCTCGCACGCCCTATGTGCGGAAGCGCACAGTACGCAGGGATCGGCGCCGCGCCTCGTGTGCACCGCACACATCGGCGGCGCGCCGCACACCGCGTCCCGCTCGCAACGCGCACGGTACGCTTTCGAACAGAACGGCCGGAGGTCCGCTCGTATCGTTGCGTCCATAGGCCGCATCGGAAACTTCTCATGTCGCGGCGCACCAAACCCGCGCCGCACGACGCGGCACGCGGCCCTGAACCGAGGAATCTCCATCATGGACTGGACATGCTGCGAATTCAGGTATCTGAATTCGAACGAGCTTTACATGATCCTTCGCGCACGCAATGCAGTCCTCGTCGTCGAGGATGCGCACACGTATCTCGACATCGACGGCAAGGACGAATTCGCTATCCACGTGTTCGCAACGGACAAGCGCGGCGAACGGCCGTCGATCGCCGCCTACGCGCGTCTCTTGCCGGGTGACGACATCGATCCCGAAACGACGATCGACAAGATCCTGACGAGCGCCGCGCATCGTGACGACCGCACGATCGACGCGTTGATCGAACACGTGCTGGCCGCCGCGCACGCGCGCTGGCCCGATGCGCCGGTGCGCGTGCAGGTGAGCGCGCACCGCGAAGACTTTTACAGCCGCTTCGGCTTCCGCAAGGTCGACGGGCCGTATCTCGAGCACGGCGCGCCGTACATCGGCATGCTGCGCCCGGCGAGCAGCCCGTCGAAGGCCGTGCGCGATCTGCTCGATCGCGTCGGCACCGCGACGAGCGCGGGCGCCGTTGCAACGGCTGCACCGCGCACGACGCGCCAAGCCGACGCCGACTCCACCAACGAGCGCTACGCGCTCGCCGGCCGCCTTCCGGCCGATTCCGGAATGAACCGATGACCGATCTCGCTACGAACCCGACTTCCGCCGCGCCGCAACCGGCGCCGCCGCGCATCCTGCCCGTGATTCTCGCGGGCGGCTCCGGCACGCGCCTCTGGCCGCTGTCGCGCGAACACCATCCGAAACAGCTGATCGACCTGATCGCCGACGAATCGCCGCTGTCCTCGACCGCGCGCCGCCTGACGGGCATTGCAAATGCCGAGCTCGCCGACACGCTGCTGCTCGTCTGCGGCGAACAGCATCGCTTCACGAGCGCCGCGCAAGTGAGCGCCCGCGGGCTGCGCGCGCGCATCCTGCTCGAGCCGGCCGCGCGCAACACGGCGCCCGCGCTCACGCTCGCCGCGCTCGAAGCGCTCGCGCATCACGGCGATCCGGTGCTCGCGGCGATGCCCGCCGATCATGCGGTGTCCGACACGCGCGCGTTCCAAGATGCGGTCGCGCAAGCGGCGCGCTACGCGCAAGACGGCGCGATCGTCACGCTCGGCGTGCTGCCGCGCCGCGCCGAGACGGGCTACGGCTACATCAAGGTGGGCGCGCCGCTCGCGGATTCGCACGGTGCCTCAGGCGGCCACGCGATCGACAGCTTCGTCGAAAAGCCGCATCAGGAGCTCGCGCACCAATACCTGCAATCCGGCGATTATTGGTGGAACAGCGGCATCTTCGTCGTGCGCGCGTCGACATGGCTCGCCGCGATCCGCGCGCTGCAGCCGGACATGCATGCGGCTTGCGAAGCCGCGTGGCGCAACGGCACGAACGACGGCCAGTTCTTCAAGGCGGACGCGGCCGAATTCGCCGCATGCCCGTCCGACTCGATCGATTACGCGGTGATGGAGCGCCTGACGGGCGCGCGCGCGCTCGGCATCCCGGGCGTGATCGTGCCGCTCGCGGCGGGCTGGTCCGACGTCGGCTCGTGGGACGCGATCTGGGAACTGCTGCCGAAGGACGAAGCAGGCAACGTCGCGCGCGGCGAGGTGCTGTTCGAAGGCACCGAAGACAGCTTCGCGCGCTCCGAAGGCCGGCTCATCGCGTGCGTCGGGCTGAAGGACGTGGTCGTCGTCGAAACGCCGGATGCGGTGCTCGTCGCGAACAAGCATCGCGTGCAGGACGTGAAGACCGTCGTCGCGCGCCTGAAGTCCGGCCAGCACGAGCAGGTGCGGGACCACCGCAAGGTGCAGCGCCCGTGGGGCTACTACGATTCGATCGATCGCGGCGAGCGCTTCCAGGTGAAGCGCATCGTCGTCGATCCGGGCAAGCAGCTGTCGCTGCAGATGCACTATCATCGCGCCGAGCACTGGATCGTCGTGCGCGGCACCGCGAAGGTCACGCGCGGCGACGAGACGTTCCTCCTGAGCGAGAACGAATCGACGTACATCGAGGTCGGCGCGGTTCACCGCTTGGAGAATCCGGGCAAGATCGCGCTCGAGATCATCGAAGTCCAATCGGGCGACTATCTCGGCGAAGACGACATCGTTCGCTTCGACGACCGTTACGGCCGCGCGAGCGCGCAACCCGCGCCCGAAGCGGCGAAGCCGGCCGCAGCCGAGCTCGCGCCCACCGCCGAGCCCGTCCGCGCGCTCGGCGAGCACTGACAAACGCGGGCGAACCGCCCGCGTCGTTTCGCATGAAAGTACTGGTCATCAACGATTTCGCCCGCAAGGGCGGCGCCGAAGAGGTCTACCGGACATCGGTCGACGTCTTGCGCGCGCAGCCGGGCGTCGAAGTCGCGACGTTCGACGAGAGCGCGTTCGAAGGCGCGTCGAACGGCGCGGCGCGCGCATGGAACGCGCCCGCCGCGCGCGCGCTCGCGGCCGCCCTCGAACGAGAAGCGCCGCAGCGCGTGCTCGTGCACAACTACCACAACCTGCTGTCGCCTTCCGTCGTGCCGGTGATCGCACGCTACAAGCGGCGCGCCGGCTGTCGCGTGTACCTCACGTGCCACGACTACCATCTCGTCTTCTACAACCCGAACCTGCTCACGTATCCGGGCGGCCGCGCGACGCCGCTGCCGCTCGACGCGCTCACGCGCCGCACGCGGCTCTTCGAGCGCTCGAGCCCGCGCGGCGTGCTGCACGACGCGATCAAGAAGCTGCATTGGCACGCGATCGACGCGCTCGTGCAGCCGGCCGACGTGTTCGATCTGCTGCTCTGCCCGAGCCCGTACATGCGCGATGCGCTCGCGCAGCGCGGCATCACGCGCACCGCGCTGCTGCACAATCCGGTCAGCACCGCGCTCACGGCGCGCGAGCCGAAATGCGCGGATCGCGAGCGGCTCGATCTCGCGTTCGTCGGCCGCATCGATCCCGAAAAGGGGCTCGACGAATTCCTCGAGCTCGCGCGCGCATCGCGCTTCGAACGCATCGCGAGCGTGACCGTCTACGGCGACGGCGGCCAGCGCGCGACGCTCGAAAGCAAGTACGCCGAGCTGCTCGCGTCGGGCCAGCTGCGTTTCGCCGGCCGCCTCGATCACGCGCAGCTCTTCGTCGCGCTGCGCGAGCACGATGCGCTCGTGCTGCCGTCGGTGTGGGCGGAGAATGCGCCGCTCGTGATCGTCGAGGCGGCGATGATCGGGCTGCCCGTGCTCGTCCACGACGTCGGCAGCCTGTCGAGCTTCGGCGACGAGATCGGCAACAAGATCCGTTACGCGCGCAACGACGCGAGCCTCGCGCAAGCGCTCGACGCGCTGCGCGCGCACCTGCGCGACCCGCAGCGCCGCTACGACTGGTCGCTCTACACGCGACAGCATTACGCCGAACGCCTGAGCGCGCTGCTGCAGCTGAGCGCCGACGAAGCCCGGGAACTCGCGCCGCAATGCGATTGATCGACCCGATTTACCCCATCGCGCGCGCCACGAGCGCGCGCGACACGATGTCGCCCGTGCGACGCGAAGGCCACGCATGACGACCGTCCGCAAGAACTTTCTGCTGCTGATGACGCTGCAGATCTCGACCTACGTCGTGCCGCTCGTCACATTGCCGCTCCTCACGCGCGTACTCGGGCCGGAAGCCTACGGACAGCTGTCGCTCGTGCTCGCCGTCATCACGTACTTCATCAACTTCACGAACTACAGCTTCGATCTGACCGCGACGCCGCGCGTCGCGCTCGCGCACGACGATCTCGCGGCGCGCTCGAAGATCTTCTGGGCGACGTTCGCGGCGCAGGCCGCGATCACGGCGGCGGGCTTCGCGATCCTGCTCGCGCTCACGTTCGTGATCGACCGCTTCGCGATCGATCGCACACTGCTCGTGATCGGCTTCGGGATGACGGTAGGCGCGGCGCTCACGCCCGGCTGGTATTTCCAGGGCATCCAGAAGCTGCGCATCTACAGCATGACGCTGTTCGCGTGCCGCGCGCTCAGCGTGCCGGCGATGTATCTGCTCGTGCGCTCGCCCGCCGACCTGATCGACGCGGTCGCGATCAACGCGGCGGTGCCGCTCGTCTGCGGCGTGCTCGTGTTCGGCTATCTGATCGTGCAACGCGAAGTCGAGTTCGTGCGCATCGGCGCAGCCGACGTCGCAGCGGCGCTCAAGGGCGGCTGGCAGGTGTTTCTCGCGTCGACGTCGGTGGCGTTCTACGCATCGACGAACACGGTGCTGCTCGGCTTCGTGTCGGGCAACGTCGCGGCGGGCTACTTCGCCGCCGGCGACAAGCTGATCCGCTCAGCGATCAGCCTGCTGCAGCCGCTGAAAGCGGCTGCATATCCGCACGTCAGCTATCTGATGCACCATGCGCGCGAGGACGCGATGTCGTTTCTGCGCAAGCTGCTCGTCGTGCAGGGCGCGATGGTGCTCACGATCTCGCTCGCGATCTTCGCGCTCGCGCCGCTCGCCGTGCACATCCTGTACGGCTCGACCTACGAGCCCACCGTCGGCGTGCTGCGCTGCATGGCTTTCATTCCGTTCATGGCCGGCATGACCGATCTGTTCGGCGTGCAGACGATGCTTCCGCTCGGCATGAAGACCGCGTTCAGCCGCGTGCTGATTTCGTCCGGCGTGCTGAACGTCGCGCTGCTGCCGCTGCTCGCGAAGTTCTTCGCCGAACAGGGAGCGGCCGCCGCGGTGCTGATCGCCGAGACGGCGGTCGCCGCGACGCTCGCGTACGTGCTGTACCGGCGCCGCGTGTCGATCTTCGCGCGGCCTGCGCCGCGGCCCGCGGCGGATGCCTGAGCCTGAGCCTGAGCCTGAGCCTGAGCCTGAGCCTGAGCCTGATGGCTGATGGCTGATGGCTGATGGCTGATGGCCGATGTCTGACGTCGGGCGACTGGCGACTGGCGAGCGAAGCACGACGAACGGTACGCGGCGCACGGCTGACGATCGCCGCCCGTGATCGCCGCCTGCGCCGCACGCGCCGCTACGAATACGCCGCCTCGCACCACGGCACGGGCCGCCCGATGTAATACCCTTGCGCATAGTCGACGCCGAGCGCGGTGAGCTTCTGCAGCGTCGCCGCGCTGTCGACGTATTCGGCAACCGTCTTGCAGTTCATCGCATGCCCGATGTCGTTGATCGAAGCAACGATGTCGAGGCTCGCCGCATCGTTCGCGATGTCCGTCACGAAGCTGCCGTCGATCTTCAGATACTCGACCGGCAGTTGCTTCAGATAGCTGAGCGACGCCATCCCCGCGCCGAAATCGTCGAGCGCGAACCGGCAGCCGAGCGCCTTCAGCTCGTGCATGAAGCGCAGCGCGCCGGTGAGGTTCGCGATCGCGGCCGTCTCGGTGATCTCGAAGCAGATCAGCGCCGGCGCGACGCCCGTGCGCGCGAACTGCTCGAGCACGTAGCCGAGGAAGCGTTCGTCGCCGATCGATATCCCGGACAGATTGATCGCATATTCGGTAAAGCGCCGGTAACGCGTGCGCGCGAGCGCGTCGAGCACCGTGCGCACGACCCAGCGGTCGATGTCGGTCACGAGCCCGTAGCGCTCGGCCGCGCGTATGAAAAGACCGGGCGGCGCGACGCTGTCGCGCTCGCCGAGCGCGCCCATCCGCAGCAGCAGCTCGCCTCGGCTCGCACGCGGCGGCAAGCCCGTCTCGCCGTGCGTCGCGGTATCGACGATCGGCTGCACGTACAGGCAGAAATCGTCGAATTCGAGCGCCTGCCTCACGCGCGCGCACCACGAGACATCGCTGATGTGATGCGCGAGCTCGCGATCGTGCGGATCGGCGAGCTGCACGCGATTGCGCCCGCGCGCCTTTGCGACGTCGCACGCGATGCCCGCGAGGCGCACCGCATCCTCGACGCGCCGCGTGCGTTCCGGCGCGCCGAGCAGCGCGACGCCGACGCTCGCCGTCACCGAGAACGGCTGGCTGTCCCACGCAAACACGAAGCCGTCGACGCTCGCGCGCAAGCGCTCGGCCGCGCATACGGCCGCCGCTTCGTCGTGCGCGTCGAGCAGCACGCAGAATTCGTCGCCGCCGAGCCGCGCGACGATGCCGGCCGACGCCGCGCACGCGACGAGGCGCGCGGCGAGCGCGGCGAGCATCGCGTCGCCCGCCGCGTAGCCGCACGTGTCGTTGACGATCCGAAAGCGATCGAGATCGACGAACAGCAGCGCGACCGGGCCGCACGCATCGGCCGCGAGCGCGAAGTGAACGTGACGTTCGAACTCCGCGCGGTTCGGCAGCCCGGTGAGCGGATCGTGCGTCGTCTGCCATGCAAGGCGGCGCACGAGGTCGTGCTCCGTCGCGAGACTCTTCAGCACGAGCACGCGGCCGCTGCCGGATGCGCGCGGCACGTGCCCGGACGGCGGCGCGATCGACGACGCCGTCGCGCGCACGGCGATCGCGCCGCCGTCGGTGCGATGCAGCATCACA
Source organism: Burkholderia sp. MSMB1498 (assembly GCF_001526245.1). Taxonomy (NCBI): domain Bacteria; kingdom Pseudomonadati; phylum Pseudomonadota; class Betaproteobacteria; order Burkholderiales; family Burkholderiaceae; genus Burkholderia; species Burkholderia sp. MSMB1498. The sequence goes on along the minus strand of NZ_LOYJ01000072.1, from coordinate 128,369 downwards.
TCGCGGCTGCCGCCTTCCTCGAGATCGCCGAGCGATGCGTCGGGCGAGACGGGCGAGCCTGACGAATCGGCCGCTTCGCCGTCCGCGCGCGACAAGCGCAGCGCCGAGACGAGCGGGCGGCCCCGGCAATCGTCGGCAAGCATGCCGATCAATCGCTCGGCCGCGGGATTCAGGCATTCGACGCGCCCGGCCCGGCCGGTGAAGATCACGCCGTCGCCGACGGCGACGAGCGCCGCGCGGGCGCGCGCCTCGCTCATGGCGAGTGCCCCTTCCGCTTCGCCGAGGCGAAGCGCGAGCCGCCTGATCCGGAACACGGGCAGCAGTGCGAGCGCGATCATGCCGAGCACGCCGAGGGCAAGCATGATGGCGAGCGGTTCGCGAAACGTCGAGTGAATCATGTTCGAGTGCGAGCGAAATTGTGGGACTGCCGCGGCGCCCGCCTGGGACCGCCGCGGCATCGTGTTCGAAGCGGTGCGCGGCACGGCGTCGGCGCTGCGGTCGGGCGCATCGCCCCACGCCGGCTGCGCGAGCGTGCATGCGCGCGCGGGCCCGAGCCTCCACCCGAGCAATTCGTCCGAGGCCATCGCGTTCGCCGCATCCGCCGTGCACGTCGTGCCGCGTGCGCGCCGCTCGTGCACGCCGATGCGGCCGAGCACGCGCTCGATCGCGTCGAGATCCGGCGCCGCATCGTCACGCGGCGCGTGGACGAACGCCGCCGCGCCGCTCTGCGCCGCGTGCCATGACGGCGCCGCGACGATGCCGCCCACGCCGAACGCGCGCCGGGAAAGGTGCGCGCAAATGCTCACCGGCATCGCGAAATACGCGCGGCCGCGCGCAATTTCGCGAAGCTCGGCCGACAGCAGCGCCGTGCCGAGCAAAGCCGCCGTCAGCGCGATCGCGATGGCCGCGCGCGAGAGCCGAACGCGCCGTGCGCTCGGATCGCAAAACAATCGACTGGGGACGGAAGCCATCGATGCATCACCGGAAGCGGCAGGCCGCGATCATTTCGAGGACGCATTCCGTTAATCGATCCGAAATTCGGATACCAAATCGATTTTGATTTGCGTCCATTCGACTTGATGCGATCATCCACGACATCGTGACGCGAGTGTGTGGGCTGGGTGACGCAATTCATTTCAAATTAAGGCGCTCCGTACGCGACATCCGCTTTTCCTGCTTTGGCTCTTCTGGCATGCCGTTCGGCCAAACATCGGACGAAAATACATTCGTATGCATGCCGCATCGACAGCATGCGAAAATAATCTATTGAAATCTAAATTCAAACAATAAACCATCAAATTTTGCTTCCGAATGACGACGTTCCGGATCAATTGATTCTTAATATTTGAAGTCGGTCCGGTGAACGATTTCGAGCGCAATCATCGCGCCCCGCGCATTCAGCTCCGATAGCTCGGATCGAGCCGATCGACGATTCGCTGCAGTGCATCGAACGCATCCTGCCCCGCGCCGTAGCGCGGATCGAGATTCAGCGAATCGCGCGCGCACGCGTCGAGAATCGGCGCGTCGATCTCGAGCGGCATGCCCACCGCCTGCGTCGCGACCTGCACTTCGCATGCGCGATTGAGCAGCCACATCAGCGAGAACGCATGCGCAAGCGTGCGGCCGATCGTGACCGGCCCATGATTGCGCAGCAGCAGCACCGGGCGCCCCGCCGCGCTGTCGACGATCCGCTGGCCTTCGTCGGGCCGCATCGTGATGCCTTCGAAATCGTGATAGGCGACGCGGCCGTGCAGTTGCGCCGCATAGAAATTGGAGAACGACAGCCCGCGCCGAGATGCGCATATGGCCATCGTCGGCGTGGTGTGCACGTGCATCACGCAGTGCGCATCCGGCAGCGCCGCGTGAATCGCCGCATGAAACGTCACGCCCGCGGGGTTGACCGGCCAGTCCGCATGGCCGGCCGGATGGCCGTCGACGCCGACCTTCACCAGATTCGACGCGCGGACCTCGCGGTAATGCAGCCCGAACGGATTGATGAGGAAATGGGTGGCCTCGCCGGGCACGCGCAGCGAGATGTGGTTGTAGATCAGCTCGCTCCAGCCGAGATGGTCGAAGATCCGATAGGCGGCCGCCAGTTGAACGCGCGCTTGCCACTCCGCTTCGGCAATGCGCGACGGGCGGGCGAACGGCTGATTCTGTGCTTGAGTCATGACGTGCGTTCCTCGTCGAATGGCATCGATGCGAACGCGCCGCGCGCGCGCAACGGGCGCGGCGCCCGAAAGCCCGGCAGCCGCGGCCGCCGGCCACGCCGCTACAGAAACAGCAGCGCGCGATTGAGCGCGTCTTCGTCGCGCGGCCGCTCGCGCCAACGTTCGAGAACGGGCACCGAATACAGCCGCTGCGCGCCGAAGCGCGGCCAGAAGTGGCACAGGCCGGGCGCGATCACCTGCACGACCGGCAGCCCGATGTCGGGCCGCGTCTTGTCGACGACGAGCGTATCGATGCCCGCGGCCGACAGCCGCGCGACGCAGCGTTCGACGTCGCTCTTCAGATCGGCGGCCGTCCCCGTCGCACGCAACGGCACGCGCATCGGCGGCAGCGCGGAATCGGGATGCAGGAAGGCCTCGCCGGACAGTTTGTCGGCGTCCCACGGCGGCGGCGCCGACGCGCCGACGTCGAGCAACTGGTTCACCTCGGTGAGCGCGCGCTGCAGCGCGATCCGGCTGTCGAGATGACAGCCGAAACCGATCGAGAAGCGTCCCGTCGCCGTTTCGCGCGCGAGCGCGACGAACACGGGAATGCGCAGGTCGTGCGTGATGTCGAGCGCCCACAAGCGCCAGCCGAGCGACGCGTATTCGGCGACGAGCGCGTCGAAATACGGATCGCCGAAGCTCGCGATGTCGATGCCCGGCCGGCAAAGTTCGTTGTACCACCAAATCGCCACCGCATCGCGCTCGACGAGCTCAAGCAAGCCCTGCAGGATCGCTTCCTCGATGCACGCGCCCGCCGCGCAGCCGTTCGGGTTGTGCACGCAATACGCGGTGCCGCTCGACGCGGGCGCTTCCGCGTAGCAATAGGCAAGCGGCACGAGCCGCCGCGCGCCCGTCGCGATCGACCACGCGGGCGTCCAGTCGATCACGCTTTGCGGCGTGAAGCGCTGCGGCACCTGCTTGCGCGGATCGTCGGTGGTCGCGTTGTGGCGCTCGCGCCGCTCGAACTGGCGATCGCTGTATTGCTGCAGCGCGTTGACGTCGATCGGCGCGCCATGCGGCGGCGCGTGCGCGGACAGCTCCGCGAGGCTGCCGCGCAACGCCGCTTCGTCTCCCTGATAAACGCCGCTGAAGCGTTCGAGCGCTTCGGCGAGCGCGCTCGCGCGCGCCTGCGCATCGCTTGCGCCTTTGCCCGAGCACAGCTTGTCGAAGCGGTTCTCGCGCGGCGCGCGCTGCGGACACACCAGATAGCCCGCGACGTACACGTGCCGCATGCCGGCGTTGCGCCCCGGCATCGGATGCAGATAGGCGATCGGGCCGCTCACCGGAGAAATCAGATGTCCGTAGCGTTTGAAGAGATCGCCGGCGGCGAGCGTCCGATGGCCGCCTTCGCGGTGCGCCCCGGCTTGCGCCGACGCGAGCGTCACCGGACGCTCCGCCTGCTCGCGCATCCACGCCGCATTGCCGCAGCGCGGACACTGCGTGCGCCTGACCACGCGGTGCACGGCGGTCGCGAGCGTATCGATGCGAAGCGACACGATGTGCGAGCCCGCATGACGGCGGCGTTGCGCGTTCACCGCGATCTGCTCGACGAACGACGCGACGACGGCCGCGACGGTCGCGGCGCTCGCGCGGCTGTGCACGCTCGGCAGGCGCGCCGCGCCGCTGCCGTGCATGCGCGCAAGCAGTGTCTCGACCGGATGGTTCAGCGCCGTCCAGTAGCGCACGCATTCGATGCACGGCGGCGCGTCGGTCTCGCCGGACGCCGCCGACGATGCCGCTGCAGCCGCAGGCTGGCCGATCGACGCGCCGAACAGCGGCCCGAACAGCGGCCCAAGCAGCGGCCCGATCAGCGGCTCCACACGATCGGGCGCGACGACGAGCAGCGCGCCGCCGCGCGCCGTCACGCGTTCGGCGGCATCGGTCAGCTCGGCGCGATCGTAGCCGTCGGTCAACGCGACCGTCAGCGCCGCATCCGGCGCCACGCCGATGCCGCACGCGGCGAACGCGTCGAGCTGCGCGCGCGGATCGACGCCGAACGCCTCGACGGCGACCGCGAGCCGCGATGCGATGCAGGCCGCCGCATCCCCGTCCACACCCGTTCGTTCGAAGAAGCCGATCGCGGCGTCGCGCTCGCCCGGCGCGTCCGCGCGCACGTAGCCGCGCCGCGCCAGATGATCGAGCGCGCCGAGCAGCTCCCATTGCGAAAAGCGCGCGGCGAGCGCCGCGAAGGTCTGCGCGATCGTCAGGCCGTCGCGCATGCACGCGGCCAGCGCGGGAAACACGTCGCCCGGCAGCACCGAGCGTCTGAATTCGTCCACCACATACAACGCGCCGGGACCGGCGTCACGCACCAGCAGATGCGGCTTGAAACGCAGCACGCGCGAGAAGTCATCGAGCATCGTCCCCCCGTATCGGACACCGCGATCGAAGTGGGCGGCGCGGCCCGCGAACCAAGCGCCTCGGGCCGCGCCGCGCGTCGCCGTGTGGACGGCTCAGCAGCAGGTGAACAGATACGCCGGCCCGGCGTCGTTGTATTCGGCGAGCGCGATGCCTTCCTCGGCGATGTTGGCGGGCCGCGTCGGAATGCCGACGCTCATCGTGTTGACAGGCAGATGCCAGCGCTGCGTTTCGCGATGCCAGCCGTACCCGTCCTTCGCGGCGACTTCGACGATCTTGAGATCCAGAATCCACGGGCAGCGATAGTCGAGATAGCGTTCGAGCGCATCGTACGGATTGGCGAGCAGCATCTGCCTGAACGCTTCGTTCTCCCAAGAGAGCGCGATTGCGCGCAGATAGACTTCCTGAAACTCGAGCAGTGATTCCTGAGTGGGGACTGCGTTGTTGTCGGCCATGTCAGATCTCCTTGCGGTCCGGTCCGAACAGACTAATGTGCTTCGCGTTGTACGCGGCGAGCGCGGCCGCGCGCTGCTCCGGCGGCGGCGCCGGCGGCAGCATGAGCGCGAGCCGGTTGACCTCGTTCGTCGTCCAGCCGCCGTTCGTGAGCGGCGTCCACGCCGAGCTGTTCTCGTGCACCTCCAAATGCATCTTCATCGGAAACCGATAGTCGAAGTACTCATGCAACGTTCCGACCGGATCGGCGACCAGCCGCTCGCGAAACTTCGAGTCATGCCACGCCACGGCGATCGCCTGCACGATCACGGCGCGGTATTCGAGAAACTGGTCGTACGACGGCATACTGGGGCTTCGGTCCATCATCGCTTTTCTCCCGTGGTTGAACGGAGTTCTCGTTGCAACTCGCGCAGCTCCGTCTGCGCTTTCTTCTCGATTCGCGCCATGCCGCTCTGCCGCGCGACGGCGGCCGCCTGCGCGCATAGCGCGACGGCCGCTTCGGCCAATTCGGCCGCGCCGGCCGCTTCGCTCACGTCGGCCGCGCTTCGACCTTGCGCGTCACACAAGCAGCGCGCCTTCTTGAGCAGCAGTTCCGCAACGTAATAGCGCTCGTCCGTCGATTCGGCGAGCGCGAGACATTCGTCGAGCGTCGCGATCGCGGCGCGTGCGTCGCCGCGCGCCGCGTCGATGTCGGCGACGACCGACGCGTAATACGTGAGTCCGAGCATGCAGCCCGATTGGCGCAACGCGTCGACGTTCGCGCGCGCCGCGTCACGATCGCCGTCACACCACGCGCGCACGACGGCCGCGTAGCGCTCGACCGCGTTGAGCCCGTAGCAGCGCGACAGCCGCAGCACCGCGTCCGACGTCGCGCGCGCGCCGTCGCGATCGCCCGCGCATTGCTGCATCCGCGCGAGGTACATCATCGTCACGCCGATCGTCGGCAGATGATCGCTGCAGGTCGCGACATGAACCGCGTCGTGCGCGAGCGCGAGCGTGCGCGCGACGTCGTCGTCGATGCCCCACAGCACGCTCGCGCGCGCGGACAGCGCCCACGCGCGCGTGTCGAGGCCGAACGTGCGCCGATGATCGCCGTCGCGGCGCGGATCGTAGGCGGCGAGCGCCGCGTCGAACGCGCCGAGCGCGAGCGCGTAGTGGCCGTCGATCCAGCGGCTCATTCCGTGCAGCGTATCGGCGGCGACGCCGAGATCCGCACGCGCCGACGCGCGAGCGAGCTCGGACAGCTGCGCGCCGATGCGGCGCACCGCCGCGCGATCGCCGGCGACGTGGTGATACACGGCGATCGTCCACAGCGCGCTCGCCGCGGCCTTCGCGTCGCCCAGCGCACCGACGCGCGACAGCACGCGGTCGGTGTGCTCGCGCACGCGCGGATCGCCCCAGCCGTCACGCGCCATTTGCGCGTGCGCGAGCGTCAAATCGATCGCGACCGTGTCTTCGTCCCGCCCCGGATAGTCGCAATGCAGCAGCCAGCCGCGCACCGCGCCCGCATAGCGGATCGCGTCGTCGTGCAGCGCGCGCTCGAGCGCGCGGCGCGCCGCTTCGATGCCGTGCGGCGCCGCATCGGCGAACGCATGCGCACGCGCGAAATGATCGGCGATGCTCGCCGAGCGCGCCGCCGGATCACCGCCCGCGGGACGCGCGAGCAGCGCCTGCGCGACGCGCCGATGATTCTCGCGGCGCGTCGCGGCCGGCATCGATTCGTACGCGGCCTCGCGCAGCAGCGCGTGACGGAACACGTACGTCGCGCCGCCGATGCGGTGCTGCGCGTACAGCACGCGGCCTTCGAGCAAACGCCGCAGGCAGTCGTCGAGCTCCGCGCCCGCGCGCGGCGACGCGTCGGCGAGCAGCCGCGCGTCGACTTCGAGGCCGATCGTCGCGGCGAGCTGGACGGTGTCGAGCGCGTCGTCCGCGCGTTCGAGCGCGAGCTCGAGCGTCTCGCGCAGGCTGCCCGGCAGCGGGCAGCGCCCCGCTTCCGCGAGATCCGGCAGGCGCGCGCCCGCAGTCGGCACGATGCCGCCTTCGACGAGCGCGCGAATCGTTTCCTCGACGTACAGCGGCACGCCGCCCGTGCGCTTGACCAGGAAGTCGAGCGCCGCGCGGTCCGCGCCCGCGTCGGGCATCAGCGACACGATCAGGTTGCGCGTCGCGGCGGCCGACAGGCGGCGCAGCATCAGCCGCTCGGCGCCGCGCCGCCACCGCTCGAGCTGCTCCGGCCGCGACGTCAGCACGACGCACACCGCCGCGCATGCCGGGTGGCGCGCGAGCGTGTCAAGAAAATCGCCCGTCGCGCTGTCGACCCATTGCACGTCGTCGACGATCAGCAGCACCGGGCCGCCGCCGCCGAGCGAGCCGAGCAGTTGGCACAGCACGTCGAAGAGCGCCTGCTGCTGCCGCGCGCCCGACCAGCGCAGCTTGTCCGCGCCGCCCGGCAGGCCGAGCCATGCGGCGAGCGTCGCGCGCGCGGACGCGCGATCGCCGTCGAACGCTTCGAGCATCCGGTCGAGCGCATGCGGATCGCCCGCGTCGAGCTGCCAGTGCGCGCGCACGAAGCGCAGGATCGGAAAGAGCGCGTGGTTCGTCTGCTCGGGCAGGCACACGCATGCGGCGCACGCGCCGTGCTGTGCGCGCACCGTCTCGCGCAGCGCGTGAACGAGCCGCGACTTGCCGATTCCAGGCTCGCCGACGACGAGCGTCGCGCGCCGCGCGGCCGCGCGCGGGCCGCCCGCCGCCGCGCGCACCGCATCGCGCCACGCGCGCGCGAGCGCCGCCTGCTCGCGGTCGCGCCCGACGATCGGCGCCGCGTCGCCGAGCTCGAGCGATTCGAACGGCCCGCGCTCGTAGCGCTCGCCGAGCAGTTCGCGCACGGGCTGCGGCGCCGCGCCGGGCGCGGCGAATGCGAGCGACGTCGCCGCGGCGTCGACGTGGCGCTCGAGCGCGCGCGCCGCTTCGTCGCTCAACAGGATGCGCCCCGGCTGCGCGATGCGCTGCAGGCCGACGGCCGCGCTCGCGATCGCGCCGCCCGACGCGCCGCGTGCGTTCGCAAGCGCGGTGCCGACGTGGATCGCGCCCGCGATCTCGATGCGCCATGCCGGCGCGCTCGCGCCGTCGGCGGACGGTTGCGGCGCGAGCGCCGTCTGCCCCGCGTGCCGCGTCATTTCGAGCGCCGCGCGGCACGCGCGCTGAGCGGGCCGATCGATGCCTTCCGGATAGCCGAAGTAGAACAGCAGCGTATCGCCGAGCGCGCCCGCGACGTGGCCGCCATAGCGCACCGCGATGTCCGAGCAGCGCGTGAGCCACTGCGCGTGGAATACGTCGAGCGCTTCCTCGGCCGCCGCGGCGTCGTCCGGCTGCGCGCCGTTCGCGGCGACCGCGACACGGCAGCACAGTGCGGTGATCTGCCGCCGCCCGACGGGCGCGTCAACCGCGATCGTCCCGCCGGGGTCGCGATACGCGACGCCCGGCTCCGCCTGCGCGCGCCGTCCGTAGCGCAAGCCGCCGACGAGCGCCGGAAAATGAATCGCGCGAAACCGGTTCGCAAGCGTCTGCGCGGATTCCGCGCGCTGGCGCGGGTCCTTGCCGAGCGCATCGCGCAGCACGTCGCCGAGCGGATGCGCGGCGATCGCGGGCGGCAGCGCGACGTCGACGGGGCTCAGGTGCTGATACAGCACGTCCGCGACGCTCGCGCCCTGCATCACCGGTTGCCCCGTCAGGCATTCGATCACCATCAGGCCCCACGCGTAGAAGTCGCTCTTCGCGGTCGGCGGTTCGCCGCGCAATTGCTCGGGCGCGCAATACTGCGGCGAGCCGAGCACCTCGGTCGTCGCGGTGAGCGTCAGTTCGTCGCCCGCATGCGCGTCCGGCAGCAGCGCGCCGATGCCGAAATCGAGAATCTTCGCGCACGGCTCGCCGTCGCGCGTCGTCACCATCACGTTCTGCGGCTTCAGGTCGCGATGCACGACGCCGTTCGCATGCGCGTGCGCGAGGCCGTCGAGCACCTGCGCCATCAGCGCGCCCGTCGCCTCGGCGGGCAGCGCGCCGTCGGCCGCGAGCAGCGCGCGCAGCGTGCGGCCCGCAACGTGCTCGAACACCGCGAACAGCACGCCGTCCGCCGTCTCGCCGCTGTCGAGCAGCGCGACGATGTTCGGATGCGACAGCCGCGCGCACAGCGCCATCTCGCGGCGAAAGCGCGCGCGCAGGCGGGTGCGCTCGCGCGCGCCGCGCGGCGCGTCCTCGCGCAACAGCTTGACGGCGACACGCTGCGACGTGTCGAGCCTCACCGCTTCGTGCACGCGGCCCGCGCCGCCTTCGCCGAGCACGGCGCCGAGCCGGTAACGGTGCTCGCCCTGCAGCTCGTCGCCGTCGCCGGGCAGCGGCGGCGCGATCGCGCGCAGCGCGCCGCGATCGCAGGCGCGCGCGCGATCGGCCCGTGCGGAAGCAGACATGAAGCGCCGCTCAGCCCAGCGCGGCGGGCGAGACGAGCGTCGACGCGCCGCGCGCGACCGGATCGGGCGGTATCGTGAAAGCGTCGGACTCGGCCGACTGGCATTCGAGCCGGTCGCCGCGCACGACGCGGAAAGCGAGCGCGCCGAAGCGCACGCCGCCTCGGCGGCGCTCGACGAGCTCGGGAGAACCGGGGGACAGGAGCGGCAGGAACTGCGTGCGCGCGCGATGGATCTGCACGTTGACGTGCGATTCGTCGAGGCCGAGCATGCGCGCGAGCACGTCGAGCTCGATCCAGCCCTGCGACGCGGCGTCGTAACCGGCCTGCGCATCGGCAAAGCGCGCGCGGGCGAGCGTCACGAGGCAGTAATGATGGGCGCGCGCGCCAAGGTCGACGGCGCCGCCGCGCGTATGCAGCGTCGCCGTCACGTGCTCTTCGTCGCGGCTCACAGTGAAGTCGACGCGCTGCGGCAAGGTCGCGGCCTGCACGACGCGCGGCAGCGCGGCGGTGACGTTGCGATGCGCGAGCACGAGCTGCCACGCGAAATCGCCGCAGATCACCGCGTCGCCGTCGCGCAGCACGCGCGCGGGCGCCGTGTCGTTGCAAAGCCAGTCGCCCTGCGCCGAGCGGCTCACGGTGATCGCCGCGCCCGGCAGCGCCTGCGCGCGATCGAGCGCGATCGGCTGCGCGGGCGCGCGCAGCGGCCACAGCATGTCGACGGGCTCGCTCAGCTGGCGCGCGCGCCAGCGCACCGAGCCGCTGCTGCCGAACTGGATCAGGTCGCCGTCGCGCAACGCCACGCACTCGCCTTCGCCGACGAACCTCGCGGATACGAACGTGCCGTTGCGGCCGTGATCGTGCAGTTCCCACTGCCCCGCCGCCCAGCAGATGCTGGCATGGATGCGCGACACGTAGGGATCGGCGATGACCGTGTCGCAACGCTGCGGATCGCGACCCAATACGTGGTGCGCGCGCAGCAGACTGGCTTCCCCGGAAAGACCGTTTTCCAATAGCGCCATTTCGTCGACCTGCGGAAAAATGCACGGCGTCCGGCGGCACCCGATTAGGACGTCGTGCGCGTCTTATGTGAATGATTGACGGTCGAATATCAGATTCTGTTGAATCATAGGCAAGCGCCGCATCGCCGACAAGCCGTAATTGGGTGTAATGGATTTCGCCGATCGCGTTGCCTATTTTTTGTTTCACCGGCGCGGCCGTAAGCCGGTCACGATTCAATATTCCGAAAATGTTACGGATATCTAGCGTTTGGAGACCGCCATGGGATTTTATGGACCCGAACCATTCGAAAAAGCGAGCGCCACTTACGTGTGGCTCGGTCTGCGCGTGCCCGGCGCCCTCATCGTCGAGGTGGAAGGCAACGCGCCGCGCTTCACGACTGGCATTCAACTGGTACGCGATCCGCACTTCGTCGGCGGACTGAAGATCGACGTGATGGGCTGGACGGGACCGCTCACGAACGGCACGCGGCCGTATCGCGTGCGACATACGTTCCAGGGCGTGTTCCACCCGACGATCGTCGTGCACGGCAGCAACAAGACCGAAGTCGTCGAGGTCAAGCAGATCCCGCACGAAGAAGCCGACACATTCCTGCAGTCGCTCGACGCCGCGTGAGCGCGGCGCGCCGGCCGGATCGAAACCGGCCGGCGGCGAACCGCACCGCATTCCGAATCGTTTGCATGACAACAGACGACGAATTCCGTCAAAGCCAGAAAATCGTCGAACAACAACAAGCGAACGAAAGAGCCCGGCGTCCGGCGACGGATCGCCGGGCCTTTTTTATCGAATGACCGACGGCCGCTCGAAACGCGCGCGATGCGTCGCGATTATCGATATGCGGATGCGAAAACGCGGCGCGTCGAATGCGCTTCATCGCGACGCCGCGCAATAGGCACGCGGCCGTCGAATCGAATGCATCGTCGACTGTTACAGTCGATATAAGCGCCGGTCGGAAACAGGATGTTTTCACGCGTGCATGCGCACACGCGCACGCCGGCCTGCATGGCAACGGGCGGCGGCGACGAAATCGATTGCGCGTCGAACCCCGGCGTCGGCGACGGCCGCGCGCATCGATGCAAGCCGCGCGCGCCGCGGATCGATCGCGCATGGCGCCGCGCCGTGACAGCGCCGAACGTCGTGACGTCGTGACGTCGCGCGTGCGTCGCCTGGCTCGAATGCAATCGAACGCAAAACGGAAACGCGGGCCGCCGCCTCGACGGCCCGTCATGTCGCCTGCGGCACGCGAGCGCAGGAAGGACGAACGATCCGTCGCATGACTCGCCGCGCGTAATCGCATGTAATGGATTTCGCTCCGCCGCCGCCGTATCGTTCGTTTCACCGGCACCGCCGCATGCCGGCAACGATGCTTCTCTCGATACATGACGCTGCGGACAAGCAGCGCGCGGAGACCAACATGAGTTCGTCGGACATCATCGAGCCACGCCGGGTCCTCGTCTCGGTGACGAGCGCAACGGCCACGTTCACGGCCCTGAGCCCGCATACGCCGGGGTTCCTGCACATCGTCGCGGAAGGCGCGGCGCCGCTCAACGTCGGCAACATCCATCTCGTGCACGATCCCGGCTTCATCGGCGGGGTGCTGCTCGAGGTCGCGGGCATCGCGGGGCGCCCGTCGCCGACCGTCAAGAAGTACCGCACGCCGACTTGCTCGTTCGAGAGCCAGTATCACAAGGAGATCTTCATTCGCGGTGCGAACGGGATCATCCCCGTGAGAGTCGGGCTGTTTCGTCACGAGGCCGTGTCGGCCGCCGCGGCGACGCTCGACGCCGAGTAAGCGGACGATCGCCGCTCGTCCGCTTCGATCTCCTGACGACAACAACAAGAGAACGGGCATGAACCAGGACCTGCTCGCACACATTCGGGCCGACCAGCTCGACGAGAGTATCTTCAACGCGTCCGGCCATTCGGTGACGATCGGCCCGGTCACGCTGGAGTTTCGCGTCAGCGGGGAACCGGCTTCCGCGACGGCCGAGCTGTACATCGCCCGGCAGTGGATCGGCGGCTGCACGCTGAACCCCGCGCATCCGAGCGGCAGGTTCGGCGGCGCGGTCGACAAGCTGAAGTCCGAAGTCGATCTGACGCTCGACGTGCCCGGCATGAAGCTGGATTACCGGCTGACCGTCTGCGCGCCGATCATCGGAGGGACGAGCAAGAGCGGCACGCTCGGCCTGTGACCGTCGAACGAGGGCCGGCTGACGGCGAACCGGCCGCCGCGGCGAACCGCGGCGGCGGCGAGCGGAGCACGCGCGACGGACATCGGCTGCGGCAAATCGTGCGTCGTCGATTCGAAACGGCGCCCGGCGGGCAACGCATCGCCCGTCCGGAATAAAAACGCGTTCGGTGGCACCTTGGAGTCGTTGCGCGATAACACAAGCGTTCTCGCCCAAATTCGGCGGGATCGATAGAACAATCAACGCGCAAACGAAAAACCCGGCGGTCCGGTGGGGCCCGCCGGGTTTTGTTTTTCGCGCGGCGGGCGAAGCGACACGCGCATAAGCGACGCGGCGCGCCCGCTATGTCGTCGACGATTCCGACATCGGATTGAAATTGTTCTGTCAGGATGCCGAATGACGCGCGGCGAATCGGCCGTCTCGTTTCCGTGCGCGCCGAAGGGTCGAGCGTGACCGAACGTGATCGGCCGCAGGCGGCGCACGTCGCATTCGAGGCGAGCGGCGGCCGCGCACCGGTCATGCACCGGCCGCAGGCGGCACAGGCGGCGCAAGCGCCGTGCGCCTTCGCATCGAACCGGCAGCGCCCGCTTGCTCGCCCTTGCATGCCGGCATGTAATTCTTAATTAATTGCCGACGCAATTGAATGGCCTTTTAAATGAAATCGGCCAGCCGATCCAATGGCGAACGAATTGCTTCAAAGTTGCGAATTGACTTAACCGAATATCCGCCTAAAGTAGAGCAAGCCACGTTCCGGCAAGCGCGCGAAGTCAGAAAGAAACCGCTTGCTCGCGGTGCGCGGCGCACGCCGCGACGGGGTTCCCACGCATCCGCGCAAGAACAGGGCGCGTCTCGACCTGGCTGTCGGCGGTTTGTCTTTTCGGGCGAATTGGAAAAATTTCGACAGTCGAATTGATCTGACAATAACGATATTGAGACAAGGAATCATTTAAAGAGACGACGCGCCCGCATGCACACGGGCATGCACTCCCATTGTCTCGACACGCCGGTTTTCGATTTCGCATTGCCTCGGCAAAAGCGGCGCGCACCGCTCGACGCCGTCATCGCTGTCCGCGCGAACGAAGTTGCAACAGTGAACCAGGTGCTCGGCCGGCCGACCGCCATCCGGCGATCGAACGCGGCCGCGCGCCATTGCCGGGGGGCGCCACGATGCTTTCGCTCACACAGCGCGTTTTGACCTACAGCTTCATCGATCGTCCGCCCGTCAATCCGCGCGCGGTCGGCACGTCGAACACGGACGCCGCGCTGCTCGCGCAGATCGATGCGCTGCTCGCGTCGGCCGCCGCGTCGTTCAAGGCCCGCGCGTACGACGACGCGCTCGACGATTACTTCGCCTGCGAATCGCTGATCTACTCGCAGCTCGATCCGCAATGGGACCCCGAGTTGGGCGGCAGGCTGCGCTCGCGGCTGCCGCGCGATCCCGCGCTCTTCGATTCGCTGCTGTCCGCGACGTCGCAATGGCTGAACGTGCTGTCCGTGCCGGCGCCCGCGAGCCCCGTGCGGCCCGCGACGCCGCCGCCCGCGCAGGCGCTCGCCGGCGCCGCCGCGCTGCACGGCGCGGGGCTCACGCCCGTCAGCGCGAATCCGGCCGCGACCGCGCAGGCGCTGTCGGACATGCAGCTCGCATCGGTCTACACGGCGCAAGGCAACAGCGCCGCGAGCAACGTGGCCGTCGCGCGTGCGAAGGCGCTCGACGCGACCGTCGCCGGCGCGTTCTCGCCGCCGCAGATGCCTAACCCGACCGTGCATCCGGCCGCGAATCCGAACGTCGCGCCGCCGGCCGCGCCGGGCGCGACGCCGGCCTTTCATCCGGCGGTGACAGGCGCGCTGCCGCAACGCGGCATCGACCTCGCGCCCGCGGCGCTCACGCCGATCAAGATCCTGCCGATACCGAAATTGCCGATCACGCTGCTCGCGCAAAAGCAGGTCGGACTCCTGACGGGCAGCGGCGCGCAAACCGCGGTCAAGACGATCCAGTGGGCGGCGAGCGGCACGCCGGACATCGCGTCGATCAAGACGATCCTCTATGCGCCGCATGCAGCCGCGACCGCGCTGCCCGACGCGCTGACGAACGCGAACAGCCTCTGGGAGCGCTCGGTGCTGCTCCCGCACGACTACTTCTATACGATCCCGCTCGCGATCGCGCAGTGCTACCAGGCGCTCGGCGACTACGCGAACGCCGAGACCTACTACCTGCAGGCGGCGGCCTACGCGTACATCAACACGACGACGGAAGGCCCGTACGTGTGGGTCGCGCTCGCGGGGCTCTACGGCGCCTGGGGTGACAGCCTCTACCAGCAGGGCGACCGCGCGGGTGCGACGGCGATCTACAGCAAGGTCGTCACGCCGGGCAGCCCGGCCGCGCCCGCGGCGTCGCTCTACCAGATCGCGGGGCTCGCGAGCGCCGCGAAGAGCGCGACCGCGCTGCTGCCGCAGCTCGCGACGCTCGCGCAAACGGGCACGAGCGGCGTGTCGGCCGACGACGTCGCGATCGCGGCCGTCCTTCTCAAGGTCTACGCGAAGCTCGTGCAGATCGGCGCGGGGCTCGACTACTGGGGCACCTACGCGGCGGCCGTGCCGATCTGGTCGTTCAGCTATCTGCAGCAGGTCGCGATCAATTTCGCGCAGCTCGCGCAGCAGGCGGAAAACCAGGTCATCAACTTCTGGAACCAGGCGGACCAGGCGACATTGACGCGCACCGAGCTCGCGAACCAGGTGTCGCAGGCGAACGGCCAGGTCAACGCCGCGCAGCAGCAGCTCGCCGTCGCGCAAGCGCAGGCGCAGGCGTATCAGGCAGGCGTGACGGTCGCGCAGACGCGCGCGACGAACGCCGCGAAGAATGCGCAGGAGTACGGATCGCTCAACAGCCAGGTGATCATCATCCAGGCGACGGGCCAGCAGGTGTCGGGCGGCGACGACGGCGACTACAACGGCGTGAGCGCGATGGCAAACCAATATCTGTCGGGCCAGAGGATCTCCGGCGATTCGGCGACCGTCGCGGCCGCCACCAATCTCGCCGCGAACCGCCTGAGCCAGCAGTTCCAGATCGACAGCATGAACCGCACGACGAGCGAAATGCAGCAGGCGCTCGCGCAGGCCCAGGCGCAGGCCGCCGCGGCGAACGCGCAGGTGAGCGCGGCCGGCGCGAATCTCGCGGTCGCTCAGCTCAACGCGCAAGCGGCCGCGCAGACGCTCGGCGTGTTCGATGCGGACACGTTCACGCCGCAGGTCTGGCGAGCGATGGGCAACTTCGTCGATCAGATCTACGAACGCTACATGGACATGGCGCTGCGCGCGGCGAAGCTGATGCAGCAGGCGTACAACTTCGAGAACGACACGAGCGTGTCGTTCATCAAGGCGTCGTATCAGGGCGTCGTCGACGGGCTGCTCGCCGCGGACGCGCTGATGGCCGACATCCAGTCGTTCACCGACGATCTCGTCAACGCGAAGCGCGGCAAGAAGCAGTACCTGAAGCAGTCGATCTCGCTCGCGAGCCGCTACGGCTACCTGTTCGAGACGCAGCTCCGCAAGACGGGCACGATGACGTTCGAGACGACGCTCGACGATTTCGATTCCGCCTACCCCGGCACCTACCAGGGCCGCATCCGGCGCGTGCTCGTGTCGGTGCAGGGCATCGTGCCGCCCACGGGCGTGTCCGGCACGCTCGGCAACGACGGCATCTCGTTCTACCGGCTGCCCGCCGACGTCGCGACGCCCGCCGCGCCGAGCAAGGTGCGCGTGCAGAGCGCGGAGACGCAAATCATTTCGGACTACGATCCCGTGCAGGACGCGGTGCTCGCGCCGCCGCCCGACAACCAGACGGGCATCTTCGAAGGCGCGGGCGTCGCGAGCAGCTGGACACTGAGCCTGCCGCCCGCGCTCAACGACATCAACTACGGCACGCTGACCGACGTCGTGCTGACGTTCATCTACGAAGCGCGCTTCGATCCGCGCCTCGTGCAGCCCGTGCTCGCGCAGCTCGCGAGCCGGCCCGGCTTCTACAACCGCGAGCGTTCGATTCCGCTCGCATGGCTATATCCGGACCTGTTCTACGGCTTCGTGTCGACGGGCGCGCTGACGCTCAACCTGTCCGCCGCGGATTTCCCGATCGATCAGACCGCGCCGAGCGTCACCGCGGCGAGCCTGCTCGTCGCGGTGAAGCCGGGCACGTCCGCGTCGAACGTCACGATCGCGCTGGCCGCGCCCGGCAAGAGCGCGCTGTCCGGCGTGACCGACGCGACGGGCGCGATCTCGTCGCAGGGCGCGGGCAGCGCGTGGGCGGGCGCCGTCGGCGGCTCCGCGCTCGGCGACTGGACGCTCACGCTCGGCGCCGCCGCGAATCCGTCGCTCGCGCCGGGCGGCAAGCTCGATCTGTCGTCGCTCATCAATCTCGTGCTCGTCATCGACTACGCGTTCAAGCCGCGCAGCTGAATTCCGATCGGGAGGCGAACCGTGGCCAAGACAAGCGGTACCGCTGACGAGATCCTGAACCTGCCTTCCGGCGGCGGATCGGTCAGCGGCGATGGGGGCGACTTCAGCGTCGATCTGAACACGGGCACCGCGACGCTGAAGTTCGATCTGACGGTGCCGGCCGGCCCGAACGGCATCACGCCGCCGCACACGCTGCAGTATTCGGCGGGCGCGGGCGACGGGCCGTTCGGCCTCGGCTGGTCGCTCGGGCTGATGACGATCCGCCGCAGGATCACGCCGGCGACGGGCGCGGCCGAGCCCGCGCCGCCCGGCGCGTGCACGCTCGTCGGCGTCGGCGAGCTCGTCGACATGGGCGCGCGGCGCTTTCGGCCGATCGTCGATGCGACAGGACTGCTGATCGAATTCACCGGCGCGTCGTGGACGGCCACCGACAAGACCGATACGCAGTACACGCTCGGCACGAGCGCGAACGCGCAGATCGGCGACGGCGGCGCGCTGCCCGCCGCGTGGCTCGTCGATCGCTGCACCGACAGCGCCGGCAACGCGATCGCGTACACGTGGCTCGCCGACGGCGGCAACCGCGTGCCGCAGACGATCGCGTGGGGCACGTACCAGCTCGTGTTCGTCTACGAGAGCCGGCCGGACGTGCTCGTCGACGGCGGCTACGGCGCGCCCGTCACGCTCGACAAGCGCTGCAGCCGCATCGAGCTGCACGCGAGAACCGAAGCGCAGAGCCTCGTGCGCAGCTGGACGCTGCTGTACGACGACGACAACGGCCACGGCCGCTCGCTGCTCGCGACGATCCGCGAGCAAGGCCACGCGGCGGACGGCTCGATCCTCGCCGCGCCCGATCGCACGTTCGCGTACTCGAAGCCCGGCGCGCCCGCGCTCGTGCCGGTAACGGGCTGGACGACGCCGCTGTCCGATCCGAACACCGATCTCGTCGACCTGAACGGCGACGGGCTGCCGGACATCGTCCATCTCGGCGACGGCATGCCGACGATGCATCCGAACCTCGGCGGCGGCCGGTTCGGCGCGCCGCGCCCGCTCGCGCGCACGGCCGCGCCGCTGCGCCTGTCGGCGCCGTCCGTCGCGTTCGCGGACATGTCGGGCAACGGCAGCGTCGACGTGCTCGTGCTCGACGAGCCGTTCTCCGGCTACTACCCGCTATCCGCGCCGGGCGGCTCGGAGCCCGCGGGCTTCGGCCGGCCGATCGTGTTCGAGCGCGCGCCCGCCGTCTCGCCGAGCGACGTGCGGCTGCGCTTTCTCGATCTGAACGGCGACGGCATCACCGACATCCTGCTCGACACCGGGCGCGGCTGGCTGCTGTACCTGCGCGACGGCCCGACGACGTGGTCCGACGCGCCGCGCGTGCTGCCGCCCGCGCGCACGCCGCCCGTATCGCTCGCCGATCCGCACGTGCATCTCGCCGACATGACGGGCGACGGGCTGATGGACATCGTGCGCGTGACGGGCGGCGGGCTCACGTACTGGCCCGCGCGCGCGGACGGCGGCTGGGACGCGGCGATCGCGATGACGCCGTCGCCCGCGTTCGCGCGCGATTTCGATCCGCGCCGGCTCGCGCTGTACGACGTCGACGGCGACGGCTGCGCGGACCTCGTCTACGTCGGCCTGCAATCCGTCACGCTATGGCGCAACGTCGGCGCGACGCGGCTCGCCGCGCCCGTCGCGATTCCCGGCACGCCGGTCGCGGTTCCGGGCAGCTACCGGGTCGTCGACCTGCTCGGCTCGGGCACGGCGGGCGTGCATTTCCAGCTGCCGTCGATCGCGGGCGCGTCGCGCCAGGCCTATCTCGATCTCGGCGGCGGCGCGAAGCCGTATCTGCTGACCGATCTCACGCACGGCGCGGCGCAGAGCACGCACATCGGCTACCGGACGAGCACCGAATACGCGCGCGACGACGCCACCGCCGGCGCGCCGTGGCGAACCTATCATCCGTTTCCGATCCAGTGCGTTGCGCGCACCGACCAGACCGACCACGGCACCGGCGCGACGACGTCGACCCGCTACGCCTATCACGACGCGCGCTACGATCCCGCGACGCGCACGTTCCTCGGCTTCGGCCGCGTCGACAGCGAACAGCTGGGCGACGCGTCGTGCCCGACGCTGCGCGTCGAGACGACGTTTCATCTCGGGCTCGATCCGGCCGATCCGAGCCGCCCGCTCACGAACGACGACGCGCTCAAGTTAGGCGCGCTGCGCCGCAAGCCGCTCGTCACCGCGACGTACGGGCTCGACGGCTCGCCGCTCGAGAGCCGGCCGTATTCGATCACGCGGCATGCGTACGATGCGCTGCTCGTCGCGTCGACGGCGGGCAACGGCAAGCAAATCGCGGTGCCGTACTGCACGACGTCGACTGAAGAGCGCTGGGAGCGGCAAGGCGCGATCGTGTCGACGCGCACCGTCGACTATCTCGCGATCACGAACGAAGGCGACGTCACGTCGCAACGCACGCGCGCGCAGCGCACGGGCGTCGCCGCGCCCGACCAGGACGTGACGACGACGACCACGCTCGCGACGGGCGGCAAGAACCTGAGGCTGCCGGCACGCATCACGCAGACCGCGCCCGGCGGCGGCATCGTGTCCGCATCGATCTGCTTCTACGACGGCGACGCGTTCACCGGATTACCCGAAGGCCAGGCGACGCAAGGCCTCGTCACACGCATCGAAGACCGCGTGTTCGACGACGCGTTCGCCGCGTCGGTCTGGGGCGACCATCCGCCCGATCTCACGCAGTACGGCTACCACCGGCTGAGCGGCGACGCGTCCGGCTGGTGGAAGACGCGGCGCGCGCACGCGCGCGGATCGAACGCGACGGGGCCGACGCTCGCGACGAAAGGCCCGCTCGGCGCGCAGCAGACGCTGCAATACGACGCGAACGGGCAGCGCGTCGTCAAGGTGATCGACGCGCTCGGCAACGCGGTGTCGGCGACGACCGACGCGCGCGTGTTCCAGACCGCGTCGCTCACCGACGCGAACGGCCACCTGACGACCGACGCATTCGACGCGCTCGGCCGCGTCGTCGCGACGATCGGCCCGCTCGACACGGCCGCGCTGCCGACGATCGCGTTCGCGTACGCGGCGGGCGCGATCTCGACGATCACGAGCGCCACGCGCAGCGCGCACGGCGGCAACGACACCGTGCCCGCCGTCACGTGGATCGACGGCGCGGGCAACGTGCTCGGCAAGGGCACGCCCGCCGCCGCGCCCGGCCAATGGACCGTCACGAACGCGGTGCGGCGCAACGCGCGCGGCCTCGTCGCCGCATCGTTCCTGCCGTACGCGGCGACGGGCGCGGGCTGGCAGCCGCCGCCCGACGGCACCGGCGCGACCACCTCGATCTACGACGCGCTCGGCCGCCTCGTGCAGCTCACGCGGCCCGACGGGCTCGTCGTGACGAGCCGCCGCGAAGGCGACACGGTGATCACGAGCGAGACATGGCCGGGCGCCGCGGCGGCCGACGTCGAGCGGCAGGTGTACGACGCGGCGGGCCAGCTCGTGTCGGTCGCGCGCAACGCGGGCGATCACTGGGTCGAGCAGCGCTACGGCTATGCGCCGTCGGGCAAGGTCAGCGACGTGACGCTGCCGGGCGGCGCGCACGTCGCGTTCACGCTCGACCTGCTCGGCCGCGTGTTCGCGCAGCAAAGCCCCGACACGGGCCGCACGGTGTTTTTCCTCGACGCATCGGACAACCAGCGCGCGCGCACGAACGCGGCGGGCCAGATCGTGCGCACCGACGTCGACGCGATGAACCGCGTGACGAACGTGTATCACGACGCGGAGGCGACGCCGCGCGTGCGCTACGAATATGCCGACGCGAGCGGCGCGCCGCCCGCCGACGGCATTACCGCGAATCGCTTCACGCGCGTATGGCGCATCACCGACGAGATCGGCGCGGTCGTCTTCGAATACGACGAAGCGGGACGCAAGACGACCACCGCGCGCACCGTCGCCGCCACCGGGCAAAGCTTCGTCACGCGGCGCGCGTACGACGCGCTCGGCCGCCTCGCGAATGCGACGCTGCCCGCGACCGCGCCGGGCGGCGCGGCCCGTACGATCGACTACGGCTATGCGGCCGACGGGCGGCTCGTGAGCGCATCGGGCGTCGTGAAGGACGCGGCCTACGATTTGTTCGGATGCCTGACGTCGATCGATTACGCGAACGGCGCGTCGACGCTGATCGACTACGCGGCGAACGCGGGCGGCATCGCGCGCATACGCGTGCTCGACGCATCGCGCAACGTACTGCGCGACACGACGCTCACGCGCCGCGACGGCCTCGCCACGACGCTCGCGAGCGCGAACGCCGCGGACGACAGCGTCGACTTCGGCTACGACGCGCTGCGCCGCCTGACGAGCGCGAACTACCGGCAAGGCGCGACGGCCGCGGACACGCACGGCTGGACCTTCGACGACGCGTTCAACGCGACGGCCGCCACGGACGCGGGCGCGCTGACGTACGAGCCGGGCACGCACCGGCTCGCGTCGATCGGCGGCGCGGCGATCGCGTTCGACGCCGCCGGCCGGATGACGACGGGCCGCTTCGGCGCGGCGGCGTTCGACGCGGCCGATCATCTGAGCGGCGTGACGCTGCCCGACGCGACGCAGATCGCGCACACCTACGACTACCAGGGCCGCCGCGCGCGCTCGACGAAGAACGGCGCGCAAACCTACTTCAGCCCGACCGAGGACATCGAATTCCAGGGCGACGCGGCGATCGTATGGATCACGTTCGGCAGGCAGCGGATCGCGGCCGACATCGGCGGCGCGCTGACCTTCGTGCATCCGAACGCGCTCGGCGTGATGGATCTCGTCACCGATTCGAACGGCGCGTACGGCACGCGCGTGCGGCAAACGCCGTTCGGTTACGCGCGCCCGGCCGACGGCGCGGCGCTTGCGGGCGGCGTCGCCGTGGTGGCGCTCGCGCTCGGCGCGACGGACGCGACGGGCCTCGTCTGCCACGGCCTGCGGTGGTACGACCCGCGCGCAGGCCAGTTCATCAGCCCCGACCCCGTCGTGACGAGCGTGTACACGGTCGGCTCGTGGAACCCGTACGCGTACTGCCTCGGCAATCCGATCCTGCTCGCGGACCCGAACGGCTGCAGCTTCCTGAGCGTGCTCGAGATCATCGGCGTCGCGATCCTCGCGGCGGCTTGCGTCGTCGGCGCGATTTTCACGGGCGGCGCGACACTCGTCGCGCTCGGCGTGCTGTCCGCGAACATCGGCGGGTGGCTCCTCGCGGGCGTCGCGCTCGGCAGCCTGGGCGGCGCGATCGCGGGCGAGCTCGCCGCGCAGAAGGCGGGCGGCAATCTGTGGGCGGGCGCGTTCCTCGGCGCGTTCCTGGGCGGCGCGACGTCGCTGATCGGCGGCGCGCTCGGCGGCGCGGCCGCGGCCGGCATCGACACGCTGATCGGCGGCACGAAAACATTCCTGTCGTTCGTCGCGGCGGGCGCGATCCAGGGCACGCTCGCGGGCGCGGGCACGGGGCTCGCGATCGGCTATGCGGGCGGCAAGGGCAACGCCGAATCGATGCTGATCGCGATGGCGAAGGGCGCCGCATGGGGCGCGGTGCTCGGCACGCTGCTCGGCGCGGGCATCGGCGCGATCGCGGGCACGGGCATCAGCGGCGCGGCGAAGCCGGACAACTTCCTGAACATCGGCGCGTTCGGCCAGAAGTTCGCGGATTTCACGAGCACGTCGACGGCGATCAACTCGGCCGACAACGCAGCGGGCGTGACCGAATCGCTCGCGCAACTGTCGATGCCGAACGGCTTCAACGCGAGCAACATGCTCGGCCTGCTGCCGAACCTCGTGACGACGAACGAACAGGCGGCGGGCTGGTTCTCGATTCCGATCGGATGGCTCGGGCCGGGCGTGCTGAACGACGCGGGATTCGCGGGGCTCGTCGACACGTCGATGGCGCTCGACCAGGCGGGGCTCAGCTACGCGCACCAGATCTCGCTGCTGCTCGGCGCCGCGCCCTACTTCATCGACTACGCGGCGACGATGGCGCAAATCGTCGACGCGAACGGCGTGAACAGCTTCGAGACGGCGTTCAACAAGGCGTTCGGATCGGGGAATCCGAGCAACACGGGGTGACGCAAACGAACCCGGATCGCGGTTCGCCGTGCTCGCAAACGGAACGACATGGGAAACGAGACAGAAAACGAAATGGGAAGCGCTCGACGCCGCACGCATCGCACGCATCGCCGGGCGTCGAATGTCGGCGATCGCTTGCCGCCGCGCAATGCTCGCCCGCGGCGAGCTCGCTCACGCGGAACATCGCCGAGATCCGTTCGCTCTCCTGAGCGCGCGTCGCCTCGCGCGCTCGACGCGTCGGCGCTTTTGAACCCGCGCGCACGCGACCGAGCGTCGACGCAAGCGCCCGCCGCTCCGATCGGCGCATGTGGCTTCGCGCGAGGCCGCACGCGCTCGATTTCGAGCGTGCCCCGACAGGCGCAACCGGCCGACTGAACCGGACGCCGGCGCCGAAGCGAGATGCCGCGAGGCTGGAGAGTGCGATGAAAGCGTTCAGGCAAATATTCGACGCCATTCAGGCCGAGACGGTGGAGCCCGTATCGGCTCGCATCGGGATTCCGGTTAAAACCGACGTCACCGCGACTTTCGACTGGATAAGCGGCTACCTGGACGCCCATCCTGAATTCGTCGTAAAACTTTATATCCACCGAGCCAATCCCAAATTCGAATCGATCTCGGCGTTGGTGACGAAGAAATCGATGGCGCAGGCGAAACGTTCCGGCGACTTTCAGCTTCTCTTGACCAGTTTCGGCGGCGCCGGACAAGGATCGCTGCCGGGCGTCGCCCGATTCGTGCTGCGGACATACGAATGTCCGGAATGTCATCGCCAGGTGGACATCATTCCACTCGACGGCGTGCCGCCGCCCAAGTGTCAGAACGGCCATTCGCCCCGTGAAATGGAAGTCGCGGCGGGGTCCCCGGCATGAAGTTCGACGCGCTGTTCGAAGCGGGATTCAAGGAGCTGGGCGCCAGGTTCTTCCTCGTCGCGTTCCTGCCGATCCTGTCGGTGGCCGTGTTGATCGTGGGACTGAATGCGTCGGGCGCGCCTGCGGCGTCCCCGTCATGGGCGAGTTTTGCGAAGGCGATACGAGAACTGGACCTGACCCAATCGCTCGGGCTGATATTCGCCGTGCTCGTATTGTCCCTCCTCACCATGCCGTTGCAGGAAGCGCTGGTGCGGGTGCTCGAGGGCTATTGGGGAAAACTGGCGTCATCCAGCCGCCTCGGGAAGTTCTTCTTGAATCGGCAGAAGAAGAAAAGAGACGCGCTGGTCGCCATCGTGCAAAACATCGAACAGCCGCCGACACCGAGCCGGAAATCGGAAGTCGACTCGGCGGCGCGCCGGCTGCTCAAGTACTACCCCGCCGAAGACCGGCTGCTTCCGACGAGCCTCGGCAACGCGCTCCGAGCGGCCGAGGATCTCGCGACCAGCCGCTACGGGCTCGACGCCGTGACCGTCTGGCCGAGGCTCTACCCGCACATCGGCGAGGGGCTGGGCCGCCTCGTCGATAGCGCCCGCAACCAGCTCGACGTTTCCGTTCGTCTCGTGCCCACGTTCGTCGTCTGCGCACTCGTGTCGTTCGGATTCCTGTTGCGTCACGGATACTGGCTTCTGGTGCCCTTCGGGTTCGTCGCGATGGCGTGCCTCGGCTACCGCGCGGCGGTGGAATCGGCCGCCGCCTTCGGCGCGGTGATGAATGCGGCCATCGACATCCACCGGTTCGACATGGTCAAGGGGCTGCATTTTCCGATGGCCGACAACCTGGCCTCCGAGAGGCGGATCAACCAGGCGATCAGCAATTTCCTGCGCCAAGGGATTCCCCATGAATTGCCGTACGTGCATCCGAAAGCCGGCGACGAAGGCAAGACGCGAACGACGAACGGCGCGTGACGACACACCGGTGCGCATGCCGACCGACGGCCGAACAGGCGCGAATCTCCGCATGGATCAACTTCCGCTATCCCCTCCGGCCGTCCCACAGCGCTAAACTAAAGGCGCCAAAGCCGGAGAACACACCATGATTCCTCCCGACCCTGAAAGCACCTTCCGCGGCTTGCCGTTGACGCCCGAGCAGAACGCTGAAGTAAGGCATTACATCAAGATTCGAACTCAGCGCGGCTTACCGTGGGACACGCCTGAACTGCAGGCGATGATTCGCGACATGATGCTGCCGCCGGAGGAAGATGCCGGCGCGGCGGATTTCCTGTCGGACGAGACGCGAGCGGTCGCCGAACGCGCGATGTCGTCGGTGGAAGACGAGATGGACCCCATCGAGGCAAACGAGGAATGGCGAGCGGCCATGGAAGCGGAAAACATGAAGGGCCTGCGTCGGTGACGCCCCTTCCCGCGCCACGAAGCCGCCCCGCACGACGCCCCGCCACGCGAGACGACGTAGGTCGATCGTCGGCCCCGCCGCGCGTGAGGCGCGCGACGCCGATCGCGTCGGCGCGGCGAAACGCGCGGCGCGCTCATTGAACATCGAACGCACGGGAGAACGACCATGCGACTGATCGAACCGAACGAACACAAGGACTATCTCGCGGCGCTGCACGGCCGCGGCCTGTCGGGAAGCGATTTCGCGCTTCGCGAAACGGACACGACGGACCCGAAGAGCGACGAAAACTTCGGCCAGATGGGCTTCGTCACGATCACCCGACGCTCGACGCACGTGACGAAGGAATATCCGCTCGGCGACGCGAGCGACTGGCTCCAGCACTTCAAGAACGATTTAGAAACGGGCGCGTTCGACGAAGCGAACGACAGCCAGCACACCTGAGCGTGACCGGCACGCGATGCGTTGCCGCCCGAACGCGTACGCCGAAATCGTCCGCCGCCGCATGCGCGAAGCCGGCATCTCGACGGCTCCGACATCATCCGAACCGGAAACGTCCCGCATGCCGTCGGCGGGCCGCCATCGATCGCGCGACGACCGCAGCAAACTCATTCGCGAACGTTCAATGCAGACGGGCAACCTTGGCCATCGCCGACACTTGAATCGAACATGCGCTCGGCGCGCCTGTGCCCGGCGCGGCGCCGCGCGCACCGCGTAACTCGGCGACATCCTGTTGAACGTTCGGCCGTCGCCGGTTGCGCGCCGCACAAATCCGAGGATCTCTCGTTCCCGATGCGCGTCGATCAACGAGATCAACGCAATAAACGCGACAATCTCGACAAACGCGGAATATTCCGAATGCCGCATGCGAGCACGCGCGGCGCCAGCCGGACCACCCGTCCTCACTAACCGGCCGATCGTTTCACGCCGCGTATCGCGCAAGGCCGCACGCGTGCGATCCATGCACGCCGCCGAAGCGCCGTCGAACCGATTTCACACGGCACGCCGCCCTCCGAACATCGCGGTTTTCGTGCAACTCGCCATTACCGTGAATTAGGGCCACGTCTTTCGATTCAATTCATGCGCCGAATCAATAACCTGTCATCTTAGACAGGAACCTTTAAATTAGCTTGCTGTTTGTTTATTTAACATGCTAGCCTTCCCAGGCCTTGGATATTTGTCAAACCGTATAATCAATTTTTTTGATTATTTACAAAAACTCCATGGCGGCAATCCGACTTCATGCTGACTGATGTCTTCTTATGTTGATCTATCCATTGAGGAGCAATATATGAGTATCGTCGCTGGACCTTTCCCGTATGAAAACATCACGCGCCGCACGACCGACGAGGAACGTGCTCAAATCGAACGCATCGATCTGAACGACGGCGACATCGAACGTCTCGTCGATCTGTTCCGCGACGGCCTGCGCGAAACGGCGCAATTTCACAGCGCCGCCGTGCAAAACAACTTCCAGATCCGCGCCGAGGTTTCCGTCCGCCTGTCCCGGCCGATCCAGAGCGAGGACGGCGCCAGGGTCGAGGAAATCGTCAGTCGCAGCACCATCGACGAAACGATCGAATCGAAAAAGGTCTTCAAGAACTGATCCTTTCGTCTCGACGAATCACCCCTAAATGATTCAAGTCGCCCCGCAGTGCAGCATTTACTGTCGGGCGATTATCGATTCATTTATCGCCTCAATGATTTCCATCTTTATTGCGCATGACTGACATGCCACATTTGCTTTTCATACAGGCAGTGTGATGCAAGAACATCCGGTCTATTTCGAGACATCCTCATCTTCGAATCAGTCGTTCATGCCGCCGTCGTCACATGACCTGGCCGAAACGCTGGCATTGACGCAACCCTATCTCGAACGCTGCGGAATCACGCGGGTGACGGATATCACGCGGATGGACGTCATCGGCGTGCCGGTGTATTCGGCCATTCGCCCGCTGTCGCTGACGCTCGCCGTCAATGCCGGCAAAGGCATGACGCGCGAAGCGGCCAGGATCAGCGCGATCATGGAGGCGATCGAGTATTGGCATGCGGAGCGGATACCGGCCGAGACCGCGCATTTTGCGTCCTCGGCCGCCATGCAGGCCGAGCACGGCATTTCGATACTCGACTTTTGCCCGGAACTGGGCGCGACGTTGAAGCGCACGCAACCCATCGGCTGGGTGCCGCTCGAAAACCTCTCGGGCGCGGGCGACGTATTCGTGCCGATGGAGTGCGTGTTCATGCCGTGCCCGCCCCCGTACGGAGCGAACTTCCTGCGGGCCACCAGTTGCGGGATGGCGTGCGGAACGACGATCGAACAAGCAACCTTGCACGCGATCTGCGAGGTGGTCGAACGGCATCAGCAGTCGTTCGACACCGTCTCGCCCCGCTCCCGCGCGACGCCGCTGCGCCTGCTGGCCGGGGACGCGGCCGAGCTTGCGCAACGGATCGACGCGGCGGGACTGACGCTCAAGATGCGCTCCCGGTACGACATGGGCCTCTTTTTCGTCGACGCCGTCGTGGCGGCCACGGAGGGCGCCAGCTTGTCGTACGTGAACGGCGGGACGGCGTGCCACTCGGATTTCCAGTCGGCCGCTCGCGCCGCCCTGCTGGAAGCGGTTCAAAGCCGCCTGACGGTGATCCACGGCGGCCGCGACGATCTCGACGAACGTCTCGCGCCATCGGAAAGCAAGACGTACGACGCCAGCAAAGCCGAGATCGAACACATCCTCGACGCGTATTCGAGCGGCATCGAGGTCACGGAACAGGACATCCGCAAGCGCTCGCCCGAGCACGCCGTCGCGCGGCTGATCGACGAGATCCGCTCGGCCGGCTTTGCGCGGGTCCTGCGCCATCGTTTCACGCAGCCGGACGATCCTCTCCAGGTGGTGCGCGTCGTCATTCCGCAAATGGAGCACTTCTCCCGCGCCACCGGCAAGGTGGGGCGGCGCCTGCTGGATTACATTCGCTCGACGGGAGGGCGGCCGTGATCTGCCACGTGTTCGTCGGCCCCACCGCGTTCGGCTTGCCAAATCGGCTCCTGGTCCGCCCGGATCTGGTGATTCACGGACCGGCCGCGCGCGGCGACATCCGCGCGTTGGGCGGCACGCTTTCGCGCGGCGCGGCCGTCGCATTGATCGACGGCCGCTTTGGAGACGTGCCGTCCGTCGCCCATTGGGAGATTCTGGAAATGCTCGACGCCGGCGTGCGCGTCTTCGGGCTGTCCTCGATGGGAGCCATACGCGCCGCGGAATTGCAACGGTACGGCATGACGCCGTATGGCTCGGTAGCGCAGCGCTTCGTCGACGATCCCGATCTTCCGGATGACGAAGTGATGATGCTTCACTCGCCTCGCCCTCCGTACGCGCCGATTTCGGAGCCGCTGGTTCATTTGCGCGAAGGTGCGCGCCACCTGGTCGCCCGCGAAATTTTGTCCGATGAACAGGCAGCGCGAATCATCGGCGATCTGCGCGAACGATGGTTCGGCGAGCGGACCTGGGAGACGCTGATCGATTCGGCCGCGCAACAGGGCGTCGACCGAAGCGCGCTCCTTCGCGCGCTCGGCGATCCGCAGCGCTACCGGGTCAAGTCGCGGGACCTGGAGAACTTCCTCCATGACGAGCCCTGGGCAAGTTGACATGAAAAAAATCGACGAGATTTTTCACGGACTCCCTTTCCTCGACGAGCCGTTCAAATCGGACCTGCTGCTGACGCTGATCGGCCGGGTGCGAAAAATCCTGGGCGACGACATCGTCGGTCCCGCCATCGACGCCGACTGGCTCGATCCCGATCAAGCCCTGAAGCTTCGAGGCGCCGCCGGCATCGGTTGCGATCTCCCGTTGCTCCCGCTCTCCGCCCTGCAATTGCAGCAGGTGCGATCGGCGCGCGCGAGCATCGTCGAAGCGGCGCCCGAATGGCAGCGGCTGATCCTGTTCCCGGTGAAATACCACCGGCTCGACAGCAGCGACGTGATCGGGTGCTCGTGCTACGCGACACCGCAACGCGTGTTCCTCTCCGACGCCGCATTCGCCACGCCACGAGAACTCTGCGAGCAGATCATCCACGAGCATTGCCATAACTGGATGTACTTCCTCGAGGAACTGATGCCGTTTCATCGAATCGACTACCGGGAAGTCTTCGTCCTGCCTTCCGGAACCGCCAATCGCAATCCGACGGAAGTCATCGGCGCGGCGCACGTCGCCGCGACGCTCGCGCATTGGTACGCGAGGCAGGCCGATGCGCCGTCGCAACGGCGCGTCCGCGACCTGCTCACTTATCTGGACGGCTGCGTCGGCATTCTGCGCGCGCTGCCGCACGATTCAT
Source organism: Burkholderia sp. MSMB1498 (assembly GCF_001526245.1). NCBI lineage: Bacteria > Pseudomonadati > Pseudomonadota > Betaproteobacteria > Burkholderiales > Burkholderiaceae > Burkholderia > Burkholderia sp. MSMB1498. The sequence continues at coordinate 98,512 of NZ_LOYJ01000072.1, read as the reverse complement.
TGCTGCCGGCCGGCGCCGAAATCGCGTCGCTCCTTGCCCGATCCAATGAACGATTCCCCAGGAGAGGCGATCTTGTTTCGTGAAATTGCTCCGTCACTGTGGCAGTGCTGGCCCGTGTTCATTTACCGGCAGGTGCTCGACGACGCGGCCGAGATCAACGCGCGGCTCGCCGACGCGATCTCGAAGCGCGCGTCGACCGAGCCGAGCGCGAAGGCCAGCAACGCCGACGCATGGCAATCCGCGGCGGACTTCTTCGGTCACGACGACGCCGACAGGACGTTCCTCGTCGAGCGCATCACCACCGCGATGCGCCAGATGAACCGGCTGTCCGGCATCACCACCGACGACTTCGACGTCATCCTGGAAGGGTGGAGCGTCATCAATCGCGCGGGGCATCACCACAACCATCACATCCACCACAGCTCGGTCTGGTCCGGCGTGTATTACGTTCGCACCCCGGCCGGCTGCGCATCCGCCGCGCGAGACGGCGCGATCGAATTCATCGACCCTCGCCATGCCGCGCCCGTGACCGCGCGCAGCATCCGGACGATCCGCCCGGTCGGCGGATCGCTGCTGCTGTTCCCGAGCTGGCTCGAGCACTGGGTGCATCCTCACTACGAGGCCGGCGAGCGCATCTGCGTGCCGTTCAACATCTACCTGATGCCGAGGATGAGCCGATGATCGACCTGATACTCGAATGGCCCACCTACATCCTGTCGGGAACGATGCCGCCGGATGCGCTGGCCGCCGCCCAAAAGCGCGCCGCCGATCCGGCCGGCATCCTGCGTCTCGAGGACGCGATCGGCCCGATCGTCGCGGACGCGCCGCAAGCGCGGGCGCTCGGCGACGCCGAACTCCGCGAGCCGCGGATCGAGACCTGGTCCGCAGGACACCTCGAAGCGCTGTGCGACGACATGCCCGACGCGACGCACATCGTCATCGTCGTGCTCGACGTGTCGAGCGACGAGGCCGCGCCACCGGCGAATTATTCGGGCACCTTGATGATCCGCGACCCCCGCGCGGGCTGCGCCAGCGTCTTCGTTCCCGGCCTGCCGTATGGCCGGCCGTTCGAATTCGTCGCGCGGCCCGGCGCATACGTCTGCTACCCGGCATGGCTGCGCTGCGCGGTTCTCCCCGTCAACGCCGGTCACGAGATCCGCCTGTTGCGCGCCAAACTGGTCATGAAGCGGCCCGGCGCGCACGATCGGCCCGAGCACCGTCAACTCGATCTCGACGGGCGCCCGGACGTAAACGACATCGAACGCGCCGACCGTTCGCGCGCCTCGGCATGAACGCCAATCGAATCCTGAAGATCCTGAAGATCGAATCGATCTCGGTCAACGTGACGCGGCTCCAGATCGGCCTCGTCTGCGTCGGGCTCGCCAGCGACGCGTTCCGTTACGCGTTCGCATGGTGGGTGCTGAAGATCAACGGCTCGGTGGTCGAATTCGGCAGCCTGCTCGCCGCGATGACCTTCGCCCAGACCACGTCGACGCTCGGCGTGGGCGCCCTCGGCGACATGTGGAATCCGATGAAGGTGCTGCGATCGGCCGTGTGCCTTCAGGGCGCGACGATTGCGATCCTCGCGGCGTGGGCCGGATTCGGTCCGTATCATTTCCCGCTCGCGATGCTCTTGTCGATCGTCCTGTCGCTGTTCGTCGGCGCGATCGAACCGTTGACCAACGTTGCGATCGCGTCCATCGCGCCGGCGGGGCAGGTCACGCGAGTCATGGCGCAACGGGGCGCGCTCGCAAGCGGAACGAAGCTGCTGGGCCCGCTCATGGCGGGCGCAATGGTGTCGGTCTTCGGCGCGGCCGGAACCCTGCTCGCCTCGGCGGCATTCGCCGGCGCCTCCTGCTTGATCTTCGTTCCGCTTCGAATCGACGACGACAATCGCGCCGAGCAGCCCGGCGCGATGTCGTTTCTCTCGTCATGGGCGCGCAAGACCGCCGCCGGCCTCCGCACCTTCTATCAAGTGAAGGTCGACTTCTATTTTTGCGTCATGACGTGCATGGCGAACTTCGCGCTCCCCGCGTTTTTTCTGGTCGCGCTTCCTTACCTGGTCATTCAGGTGCTCAACTTCCCCGCCAGCATGCTCGGCATCTTCGACGGCATTTTTTGCGCCGGCATGTTCGTCGGAGGCATGCGCGTGGTGATGTGGCTCAACCGGGCCGTCGGCAAGCAGCATGCCGTGTTTCTGTCGATGGCCGCGCTCGCCGCGATGATCTTTTCGTTCACCGTCACGCGTCAGCCCGTCGTCATGAGCGGCGCATTGTTCATCGGCGGGATGTTCATGATGACGATCTTCGTCAATATCGGCGGACTGCGCGCGGTGGCCACGCCGAAGCACTATCGCACCCGCATGTTCGCCACCGCATCGTTTCTCGTCTCTCTTTCGATCACGCCCGGAATCGCTTTCGTCACGTTCGCCACGCAACGCGCGGGAATCGACGCGGCGCTCGGATCGATCGCGGGCATCTGCATCGTGTCGGCGGTCGCGATCTACTTCATTCCGAACTCGCGCAAGGTTCTCGAGATGACCGAGCGCGACGCCGAAAACGCGTATCAGCGGCTATATCCCGCTGCGTTCCTCAAACCTGACGCCGGCGGCCGCGAGATGGCCGGCTGACGGATCAGCCTGGCAGGCAATCCGGTTCGCCACTCCATCGACCCATACCATGAGCCCGAACTCCCTGGAAATCATCTTTGCGCAAAGCATCCTGCCTCATGCATTCTTCGCCGCCTTGCGCGTCGGCTTGTATTCGGCGCTCACGCGCGCGCCGGCGCCGGCGGAGGCGATCGCGCGGAAGCTCGGGCTATCGCGGCGCGCGGCCAGCGTGCTGCTCGACTCGCAGGTCCTGATCGGGCTCGTCGAACGGGATTCGGACACGCGCTATAGCGCGAGCGAAGAAGCCGCGACGTTCCTGCATCCGGACGGGACGGGCTATTGCGCGGCCATCTACGACAAGTGGCTCCAAGCGCTGCGCAACCTCGATTCGGCATTGCGGGACGACGCGCCCGCGATCGACGTCACGTCTGCGGCCTTTCAGCCCGAGTGGGTTCATTATGCGAGAAAGAGCCTGGTGTCCTGGCCGGACGAAGCGAGACTCGCGATGCAGGATTGGAGCGACCTCGTTGCTCGAGGCCAGGTGCGTCCCGACAGCCACGTCGCCTACTTCGCGAGCGGCGCGGGGGTATTCGGCATGGCGCTCGCGCAATTTTCCGAGCGCTGCCGCGTCGTGCTGCTCGATCGGCCCGACGTCCTGAGCGTCGCGCGGCGCGTCGCGTCGCTGATGCGCGTCGGCGAGCGCGTGCAATGCCATCCGTTCGAATTGCGGCGAGCAGCCCGCGAGGACGATCGCCGTGCGCCGCTGCCCGCGGTCGACATGGCGATATTCCGCGAAACGCTCCACTATCTTCCGCCCGACGAAGTCCGGATGCTGCTCGAGCGGGCCCGGAACACGTTCGAGCACGTCGACAAGATGCTCGTCATCAATCGATTCCTGAACGACGCGCGCACCGGGCCCCGCCCCTGCTTCATCGACAACGCGTACATGGCCGCCACCTCGCCGCACTGGGAAAGCTACACCGAGTCCGAAATCGGATCGATCTTCTCGGATGCCGGCTATCCGGTACGCACGCAGATCAACGAACGAACCTGGCTCTTCTCTCGCTAGTCCCCATCGATCCACTCACTGCTTCGGCTGCCACCATGAACGCATCCAACGTCTACAGCAATTTCTACAAAGTCGAGCGAACGGGCGGAGATCATCTGAGCGACGGCGGAGGGCCGTTCGGCTTCGACATCACCGTGGCGCTCCAGGCCGATTACCTCATTCGCTTCCATCGATGCGACGCCATACTGGAAACCGGCAGCTTCCGCGGCGACACAACGGCCTATCTCAGCCACGCTTACCCAGACCTGCCCGTCTTGACCTGCGACATCGATCCCGACAACGCGAAGTTCGCGCAAGTCCGGTTGCGCGCGCAGGCAAACGTCACCGCCACACATGCGGATTCCCGCGAATTTCTCCGCCGCCATCTGCCGAAATATCAGCGCCCCTTCGTCTATCTCGACGCGCACTGGTACGACGACTGGCCGCTCGGGCAAGAGCTGGAGCTGATCGATCGCGGCGTGATCTGCATTGACGACTTCGATATCGGGCACCCGCGATTCGCATTCGATCACTACGACGACGTGGTGTGCGGGCCCGACATATTGAAGCCGCATCGCAGCCGAATCCCGTTTTTCTATACGAACAACCCGCTCGGGAAATACCCGTTTCCCTGCCTGCAGATCGGCCGCCGAAGCGGCAAGGCGTACATGGAAATCGGCATGGGGGATTCGGCGTTGTCGCAAAGCGACTGGTTTCTGAAGCGGGAAAACTAGGACGCCGCCATCGACATCGCGATCGCCGATCCCATGCGCTCGTCGAACCTCCGCATTCGCGGTTCTCGGCAGCTCGCCCGTCCGGAGCGATCGCGGGCGCGCGACGTGGCGGCCCCGTGCGTGATCGCCGCCGTCTTCTTCGAACGCGGCTCGAGCCCGGCGGGACGCAGCGCGATGCGCGCATCCGCGTCGTCCGCGCCTTCCGCCGCTTCATCGTCGTCCGCCTGCGGCACCGGGATTCGATCGGGCAGCGACCGGCGCGCGGATCAAACGCTTCGACGTCGACGCCGAAAACTGCCGTTCGGGAAAGCGTCGCCCCGAAGCAGTCATCCGGGAAGCGCTCGGCACGAACGCCGAGCCACGGCATCCGGCCGCAGGCGCCATCTTCTCGCACACGCGCGAGGTGAACCGCGATCGGAAGTCGAGGCTCGGCCGCGTCGACCGGCAGCGAATCGGCTCGCTCATCGCGCCCCCCACCGCCTTCAATCGCAATCGGACCACGCCCCATGAAACTGCCCCCGCTCGTCACGAGACGCCCGCCGTTATCCCGCGAGGAATTGTCCCGCTACAGCCGGCACATCCTGCTTCCCGAGATCGGCCTGCAAGGTCAGCAGCGCCTCAAGGGAAGCCGGGTGCTCGTCGTGGGCGCGGGCGGGCTCGGCTCGCCCGTGCTGCTCTATCTCGCGGCGGCGGGCGTCGGTACGCTCGGCATCGTCGATTTCGATCGCGTGGATATCTCCAATTTGCAGCGGCAAGTCATCCACCGAATGTCGACGGTCGGCCGTTTGAAGACCGACAGCGCACGCGACGCGATTCTCGATCTGAATCCGCATGTCGACGTGCGCGCTCACGACGAACGGCTCGACAACGACAACGCCGTGCCGTTGTTCCGGCAATACGACATCGTCGTCGACGGCACCGACAATTTCGCGACCCGCTACCTGGTCAACGACGCCTGCGTCCTGGCCGACAGGCCGTATGTCTGGGGATCGATCTATCGCTTCGAGGGGCAGGCGTCGGTGTTCTGGGAAGCGGCGCCGGGCGGCACCGGCGTCAATTACCGCGATCTGTATCCCGAGCCGCCGCCGCCGGAACTGGCGCCGTCGTGCTCGGAAGGCGGCGTGCTCGGCGTGCTGTGCGCATCGATCGCGTCGATCATGGCGACCGAAACCGTCAAGCTCATCACGGGTGCGGGTGATTCGCTGCTCGGCCGGCTTGCGGTCTACGACGCGCTGGAGATGCGCTGCCGGTTCCTGCCGCTGCGGCGTGCGCCCGGGCGCCAGCCGATCACCGCGCTCGCCGATTATCGGCACTTCTGCAATCCCGCCGTGCGGCAGCCGCCGAACGGGGAGACGATCGCGCCCGGCGTCGACGTTGCGGAACTCAAGCGCTTGCTGGACGCCGGCGCGCCGCTCGAGCTCATCGACGTGCGCGAGCCGAACGAGTGGGATCTCGTTCGCATTCCGGGCGCGCGGCTCGTCCCGAAACAGCAGATGCTCGCCGGCGGCATGACGACGCTCGACAAATCTCGGCGAACCGTCATCTACTGCAAAGGCGGCGCCCGCTCGCAAGAAGTCGTGCAGGCGATGCGGCGCGCCGGTTTCACGGACGTCAGCAATCTCGACGGAGGCGTGCTCGCCTGGGTCCGCCTGATCGATCCGTCGCTGCCGTCATATTGAGCGCGTCGGGCGTCGACGCAACCGTTGCGATGCAGACGAATCCGGCGCGCGACGCCGACGCATTGCGGCCGGGGCGCGCGCGAAGGCACATGCAGAGCGTTCGCGCGGCCGAAACAACTGCGGAAGGCATCGGTCGGCAACCTCGCCGTGTTGCCGACGCCCCCGCTTCCCGCCCAACCGATTCCCTTTTCTTGCCCGCCATGACTATTACGATTCAGATTCCGACCATCATGCGCTCGCTGACGCGCGATCAGAAATACGTCGAAGCGCACGGCCAGACCGTCATCGAAGCCATCGCCCACCTCGAGCGGAACTACCCGGGCCTACAACGACGACTGATGCAGGGCGATCAACTGCATCGCTTCGTCAACATCTATGTCAACGACGACGACATCCGCTTCAACGGCGGCCTTTCTGCTCGTCTGAGGGACGGGGATACGATCACCATCCTGCCGGCCGTGGCCGGCGGCTAGCCCGCGCCGCGACGCACTGCCAACAAAAAAGCCCGCAACCACGAGGGCTGCGAGCTTTCTGGCTACCGCTTCGAAGAGAGACGGTCGGGGCGTCTCAGAACGGAATGTCGTCATCCATCTCGTCGAAACCGCCGCCCGCCGGCGCGCTGGGGCGGCTCGCGCCACCGCCACCGCCGCCGTTGCGCGCGCCCGCCGCGCCGCCGCCCGACGCGCGACCACCGCCACCGCTGCGCTCCGTATCGCGGCCGCCGCCGTAACCACCGCCGCCGTAGCCGCCTTCGTCACCGCCGCCGCCCGAACCGCCGCGGCCGCCGAGCATCTGCATCTGGTCCGCGACGATTTCGGTCGAGTAACGGTCCTGGCCGTCCTGGCCTTGCCACTTGCGCGTGCGGATGCGGCCCTCGATGTACACCGACGAGCCCTTCTTCAGATACTCGCTGACGATCTCGGCAAGGCGGCCGAAGAACGCGACGCGGTGCCATTCGGTCATTTCCTTGAATTCGCCGGACGCCTTGTCCTTGTAGCGATCGGTCGTCGCGAGGCGGATGTTCGCCACCGCGTCGCCGCTCGGCAGATAACGCACTTCGGGATCGGCGCCGAGATTGCCGACGAGAATGACCTTGTTGACGGATGCCATGTGTTTCTCCAGTTGATTCGATGCCAAACAGCGCGGCAAAACCGTTCACGGCTTCATCGGCCGGCGTGTGCCGGAGCGGCAACACGCCGTGCGCTTCGAAGGGCGTTCGCGTGTCAGGCTTTGCGCGGCGGCTGTTTCATGCCGGCCGCGATTATAAGCCACACGGCTACGAGCGCCGAGCACGCGAAAAACACCGTGTCCGCGCCGCCGTGCTTCAGCAGCACGCCGCCGACCACGCCGCCCAACGCGAGCCCGATCGACTGCGTCGTGTTATACACGCCCGTGGCCGCGCCCTTGCGCGAACCCGGCGCGAGCTTCGACACGAGCGACGGCTGCGACGCCTCCAGAATGTTGAAGCCCAGGAAGTAGACGAACAGGATTGCCGCGACAATCAATATCGTATGCGTTGCCATGCCGAGCAACAGTTGGCCGATCAGGATAGCCGCAATTCCGCCCAATAGCACGGGCTTCATCTTTCCCTGTTTTTCCGCGACGATGATGGCCGGCACCATCATCACGAACGCGAGCCCCATCACCGGCAGATAGACCTGCCAGTGCGACGCGACGGGCAGCCCGCCGTCGACGAGAAGGCGCGGCACGACGAGAAAGAGCGCGGTCTGCGTCGCGTGCAGCACGAGCACGCCGAAGTTCAGGCGCAGCAGCTCGACGTTGTGCAGCACTTCGGCGAACGGAGCCGGCACGTGCACGGGCCGCGGCGCGTCCGGCACGACCCAAAGCACGACGCCGATCGCCGCGATCGACAGCGCGCCGACGATCGCGAAGAGCCCGCTCATTCCGACCCAGTGGAACACGATCGGCGCGCCGACGATCGCGACCGCGAACGACATGCCGATCGAGCCGCCCACCATCGCCATCGCCTTCGTTCGGTTGTGCTCGGACGTCAGATCCGCGATGAACGCGAGCACCGCCGACGATACCGCCCCCATTCCCTGGATGACCCGGCCGACGATGATCCACGTGATGTCGTGCGCGAACGCCGCGACGAAGCTGCCGAGCGCGAAGATCAGCAGGCCCGCGGCGATCACCGGCTTGCGCCCGAACTTGTCCGACGCCCAGCCGTAAAAAATGTAAAGCAGCGATTGCGTGACGCCGTAAGCGCCGAGCGCGATGCCGACGAGCACGACGTTGTCGCCGCCCGGGATCGTCTTCGCGTAGACGGAGAACACCGGCATGATCATGAACAGACCGAGCATGCGCAGCGCGAAGATCGCCGCGAGCGACGCGGTCGCGCGCAGCTCGGGTGCGCTCATGCGAGTGGAGGTAGCGGACGGATTGGACATCGGGCGTGTGTTCGATTGAATCGGTGGTCCGCCCGCTGCCGGGCGGCGGGAGATCCGGGCCGGCCGCCTGCCGCCGCGCGCCGCCTCGCTGCGGCCCGGGCGTCGCGAAAGCCCGCTGCCGGGTGGCGCGGGAATTGGTTGGGAGCCTGAAACGACGGACTCGAAAAGTCGTTATAGTAGCAGGTTTGGTTCTCTCATCTTCCGCCGGGTTCATGGAACAAATACGTATCCGTGGGGCGCGCACCCACAACCTGAAGAACGTCAATCTCGACCTTCCGCGGCACAAACTGATCGTGATCACGGGCCTCTCCGGCTCGGGCAAATCGTCGCTCGCGTTCGACACGTTGTACGCCGAAGGCCAGCGGCGCTACGTCGAGAGCCTGTCGGCGTATGCGCGCCAGTTCCTGCAGTTGATGGAGAAGCCGGACGTCGACCTGATCGAGGGCCTGTCGCCCGCGATCTCGATCGAGCAGAAGGCGACGTCGCACAATCCCCGCTCGACGGTCGGCACCGTCACCGAAATTCACGACTATCTGCGGCTTTTGTACGCACGCGTGGGCACGCCGTACTGCCCGGATCACGAGATCCCGCTCGAGGCGCAGAGCGTGTCGCAGATGGTCGACGCGGCGCTCGCGCTGCCCGAGGAAACCAAGCTGATGATCCTCGCGCCCGTCGTCGCGAACCGCAAGGGCGAGCATGCGGAGCTGTTCGAGGAAATGCAGGCGCAGGGCTTCGTGCGCTTTCGCGTCCGCTCGGGCGGCGGCGCGGCGAACGAAGGCGTCGCGAAGATCTACGAAGTCGATTCGCTGCCGAAGCTCAAGAAGAACGACAAGCACACGATCGACGTCGTCGTCGATCGCCTGAAGGTTCGCCCGGACATGAAGCAGCGGCTCGCCGAATCGTTCGAGACCGCGCTGCGCCTGGCCGACGGACGCGCGATCGCGCTCGAGATGGACACCGACCGCGAACACCTGTTCAGCTCGAAGTTCGCGTGCCCGGTGTGCTCGTACTCGCTGCAGGAGCTCGAGCCGCGCCTGTTCTCGTTCAACAACCCGATGGGCGCGTGCCCCGAATGCGACGGCCTCGGCCAGATCACGTTCTTCGATCCGAAGCGGGTCGTCGCGCACCCGTCGCTGTCGCTCGCGGCGGGCGCGGTGAAGGGCTGGGACCGGCGCAACCAGTTCTACTTCCAGATGCTGCAGAGCCTCGCGGCGTTCTACGATTTCGACATCGACACCGCGTTCGAGGACTTGCCCGAGAAGATCAAGAAGATCCTGCTGTACGGCTCGGGCAAGCAGACGATCCCGTTCTCGTACATCAACGAGCGCGGCCGCACGACGATCCGCGAGCACGTGTTCGAAGGGATCATCCCGAACCTCGAGCGACGCTACCGCGAGACCGATTCGGCCGCGGTGCGCGAGGAGCTCGCGAAGTATCAGAACAACCAGCCGTGCCCGTCGTGCGACGGCACGCGCCTGCGCCGCGAGGCGCGCTTCGTGCGCGTCGGCCAGGGCGACTACGCGCGCGCGATCTACGAAGTGAGCGGCTGGCCGCTGCGCGACGCGCTCGGCTACTTCGACGGCCTCACGCTCGACGGCGCGAAGCGCGAGATCGCCGACAAGGTGATCAAGGAAATCGTCGCGCGGCTCACGTTCCTGAACAACGTCGGCCTCGACTACCTGTCGCTCGAGCGCAGCGCGGAAACGCTGTCGGGCGGCGAGGCGCAGCGCATCCGGCTCGCGTCGCAGATCGGCTCGGGCCTGACAGGCGTGATGTACGTGCTCGACGAGCCGTCGATCGGCCTGCACCAGCGCGACAACGACCGCCTGATCGCGACGCTCAAGCACCTGCGCGACCTCGGCAACTCGGTGATCGTCGTCGAGCACGACGAGGACATGATCCGCACGGCCGATTACGTCGTCGACATGGGCCCGGGCGCGGGCGAGCACGGCGGCGCGATCGTCGCCGAAGGCACGCCGAAGCAGGTTCAGGCGAACGGCGATTCGCTGACGGGCCAGTACCTCGTCGGCAAGCGCACGATCGAGTATCCGGACGAGCGAATCGGGCCCGATCCCGAGCGGATGCTGCGCATCGTCGACGCGCACGGCAACAACCTGAAGCACGTCGACCTCGATCTGCCCGTCGGCCTCTTGACCTGCATCACCGGCGTATCGGGCTCCGGCAAGTCGACGCTCATCAACGACACGCTGTACAACGCGGTCGCGCGCCACCTGTACGGCTCGGCCACGGAGCCGGCGCCGCACGAGTCGATCGAGGGCCTCGAGCACTTCGACAAGGTGATCAACGTCGACCAATCGCCGATCGGCCGCACGCCGCGCTCGAACCCGGCCACCTACACGGGCGTCTTCACGCCGATCCGCGAGCTGTTCGCGGGCGTGCCGGCGTCGAAGGAACGCGGCTACGATCCGGGCCGCTTCTCGTTCAACGTGAAGGGCGGGCGCTGCGAGTCGTGCCAGGGCGACGGCGTGCTGAAGGTCGAGATGCACTTCCTGCCGGACGTCTACGTGCCGTGCGACGTCTGCCACGGCAAGCGCTACAACCGCGAGACGCTCGAAGTCCAATACAAGGGCAAGAACATCAGCGAAGTGCTGGAGATGACGGTCGAGCACGCGTACGGGTTCTTCGGCGCGGTGCCCGTCGTCGCGCGCAAGCTGAAGACGCTGCTCGACGTCGGCCTGGGGTACATCCGGCTCGGCCAGTCGGCCACGACTTTGTCCGGCGGCGAGGCGCAGCGCGTGAAGCTGTCGCTGGAGCTCTCCAAGCGCGACACGGGCCGCACGCTGTACATCCTCGACGAGCCGACGACCGGCCTGCACTTCCACGACATCGCGCTCTTGCTCGAAGTGATCCACCGGCTGCGCGACCAGGGCAACACGGTCGTGATCATCGAGCACAACCTCGACGTGATCAAGACGGCCGACTGGGTGATCGATCTCGGGCCGGAAGGCGGCGCGGGCGGCGGCCAGATCATCGCGCAAGGCACGCCCGAGCAGATCGCGAAGACGAAGGCGAGCTTCACCGGCAAGTACCTCGCGCCGCTCCTCAAGCGCGGCAAGTAAGCGGGACGCGGCCGCCGGGCGCAACGTCCGGCGGCCGCCCGGCTCGCGCGCGGCGCGCGGCGCCGTGCCGGCCTCGCGCGGCCGATACGGCGCTACATTCTTCCTTACAAGATCCTAATATTTAGGTCGATAATCGTTGCTATACTTCGCGGCGATACAGGGTTACGCCCGCTTGCGGCCACAAGCGCGCCGAGTAGCCTCCGAATACAGGGATAGTCATGGAGAAGCAATCTGAGCCGCCGCGCGAGCCGCAGACGCGGGAGCCGCACCTGCGCAGCGTCCGGCTGACGAGCGATTTCAGCCTGCCGAAGCTTTCGGCGATCGAGATCGGCAGCTACCTCCTCGCCCTCGTCGGCCTGTGGCTCGTCCTGCACCTGAAGCTGCTCGGCGGCCTCTTGGCCGGCCTGCTCGTCTATCAGCTCGTCCACATGATCGCGCCCGCGATCGAACGCCACATGTCGAGCCAGCGCGCGCGCTGGCTCGCGGTCGTGCTGCTGTCGGCCGCGATCGTCGGCGGGCTCGCGAGCCTCACGATCGCGGTCATCGAGCATTTCGAGCACACCGTGCCGAACGCGCAGAATCTGCTCGGCCAGGTGATGCAGATCATCGACCAGGCGCGCACCCGCACCCCCGAGTGGATCGCGAACCTGCTGCCCGTGGACGCCGAGCAGATGCGCGCGAAGGCGGCGGGCCTGATGAACAAGCACATGGATCAGCTGCAGCAAGGCGGCAAGAGCGTCGCGCGCGGGTTCGGGCATGTGCTGTTCGGGATGATCATCGGCGCGATGATCGCGATCGGCGTCGATCGCCACAAACCGCGCCAGCCGCTGTCGACCGCGCTCGTCACGCGGATCTCGCGCTTCGCCGACGCGTTCCGCCGGATCGTGTTCGCGCAGATCAAGATCTCGGCGCTCAACGCGTTCTTCACGGCGATCTACCTGCTCGCCGCGCTGCCGGTCTTCCATCAGCGGCTACCGCTGTCGAAGACGCTCGTGCTCGTCACCTTCATCGCGGGCCTGCTGCCCGTCGTCGGCAATCTGATCTCGAACACGCTGATCGTCGCGGTGTCGCTGTCGGTCAGCATGGGCACGGCGATCGCGTCGCTCGTGTTCCTCGTCGTGATCCACAAGCTCGAATACTTCCTGAACGCGAGGATCATCGGCGGGCAGATCGAATCGCGCGCATGGGAGCTGCTGCTCGCGATGCTCGTGATGGAAGCCGCGTTCGGCGTGCCCGGCGTGATCGCCGCGCCGATCTTCTATGCGTACATCAAGCGCGAGCTGATCTACTTGCGGCTCATCTGAGCGGCGCGCGCCGCGCGGCCGTCCGGCGGGATGCGTCGGCGAATTCCGTTGCGGGCGCGAACGCTGTAGCGAACGCATCGTCGCGAACGCGCCCGCGCAGACGCCGCGTCGCGCGAACGCGTCATCGCGAACGCGCCGCGGCGAACCCAAAGAAGGCAAAGGCCGCGTCCGTCACCGGACGCGGCCTTCTTTATTTCGGTCGCGGTTCGGCCGCGGCGAGGCGGCGCGCGCCTCCCGCAGCCGAGCCGACGCACGCCGACCGGCCGGAAGACGCACGCGGCCCGCTTAGCGGAACACCACCGTCTTCGTGCCGTTCAGCACGATCCGATGCTCGACGTGCCACTTGACCGCGCGCGCGAGCGTCACGCATTCGACGTCGCGGCCGACGGCTGTCAGCTCGTCCGGCGTCATGCTGTGATCGACGCGCTCGACTTCCTGCTCGATGATCGGGCCCTCGTCGAGATCGGTGGTCACGTAGTGCGCGGTCGCGCCGATCAGCTTCACGCCGCGGTCGAACGCCTGGTAATAAGGCTTCGCGCCCTTGAAGCTCGGCAGGAACGAATGATGGATGTTGATCGCGCGGCCGGCGAGCCGCTCGCACATGTTCGACGACAGGATCTGCATGTAGCGCGCGAGCACGACGAGATCGGCCGAATGCTCGTCGATCACCTCGAACACGCGCGCCTCCTGCGCGGCCTTCGCGTCGGCCGACGCGCCCGCGGCGAGCGGGAAGTGATGGAACGGGATGTCGTAGCTCGCGGCGAGCTGATAGAAATCCTTGTGGTTCGACACGATCGCCGAGATCTCGATCGGCAACTGGCCCGTGCGATAGCGGAACAGCAGGTCGTTCAGACAATGGCCGATCTTCGACACGAGGATCACGACGCGCGGCTTCACCGACGCGTCGTGCAGCTCCCAGCGCATCGCGAACTGCTCGGCGAGCGGCGCGAACTCGGCGCGCAGGCCGTCGAGCGCGGCCGCGGCGGGCGCGCCGCCCGTCTGCTCGAAATGCACGCGCATGAAGAATTCGCCGGTGCGGCTGTCGCCGAACTGCGCCGAATCGAGGATGTTGCTGCCGCGCTCGAGCAGGAAGCCCGAGACCGCGTGAACGATGCCGCGCCGGTCCGGGCACGACAGTTTCAGGATAAAGCTGTGATCGGCCGACATGACCGGGACTCCCTTCTCTTACTCTAATCTTGCGAACAATGGATTCGTGCCGCGCTCAGCCGAGCGGCGGCGGCGCGAACAGCGCGTCGAGCCCGCGCGCGTCGTCGTGCGAGATCGCGCGGTGGCGCAGCAGGCTGTCGAGCATCGCGAGGCTCGCGTCGACGGTGGCTTCTCCCGCGCGCAGCCACGCGACGATTTCGTCGACGCCGGCGAGCAGATGCTCGGCGACTTCGCCGTCCTGATTGTGGGGCGCGAAATCGGCGGGCAGCGGCAGATCGTAGACGAAGATCTGCTCGGCCTGCGTGCCTTCCGGCAGCGAGCACAGCACGTGCGCGACGCGGCCGGGAATCGCGCGCGCGGCAAGCTCGGCCGGAATGCCCGCTTCTTCCCAGCATTCCTTCGCGATCGTGTCCTCGATCCCGAGCCCCCAGCCGATGCCGCCCGCGACGACGTTGTCGAGCATGCCCGGATCGGTCGCCTTCGTCGCGCTGCGGCGGCCGAGCCACATCGCGAGCGGCGCCGAAGGCGCGTATTCTACGACGCCGTTCAGATGCACCGCGTACGTCATCGTACCGAAGAAGCGCGACGCCGCCCGCTCGATGTACGCAAGCGGCGGATCGTCGAAACGGTTGCGGATCGCGTAGATCTCGTCGCGCCAGCCGGGAATCGCGCCTTCCGCCGCCAGCGCGCCGATCGGGCTCGCGAGCGCCATGCTGCGCGCGTCGACGCTGTCGTAGCGCGCGGCGAGCTCGACGCATCCCGCCGGAAACTCGAACACGTCGGGCCAGCGCGCAAGGCGCGCGACGTCGTCGCGGCGCAGCCAGCCGACCCGGCGGCCGGCGATCCGGAACGGCACGTGCGCGGCCGGATCGAAGCGGCGCGCGGCGGCGATGCACGGAAACGTCATCGCGCGCTCCGTCAGTCCTTCAGCGCGACACGCAGGCCGAGCGCGATGAACGCCGCGCCCGCGAGCCTGTCGAGCCACACGCCCACGCGCGGGCGGCGCTTGAGCCACGTGCCGATCACGCCCGCGCCGGCGCCGAACACCGAGAACACGATGGCCGTCTGCGCCATGAAGAGCGCGCCGAGCTCGAGCATCTGCAGCGCAACGGGCTGCGCGCCGTGCGGATCGACGAACTGCGGCAGGAACACGACGAAGAAGAGCGTCACCTTCGGGTTCAGCAGGTTGCCGATCACGCTCTGGCGGAAGATCGTCGACAGCGGCTGCGGCGCGCGCTCGTGCGCGGTCGCGAGGCCTTTGCTGCGCAGCGCCTTGATGCCGATCCAGATCAGATACGCGCCGCCCGCGAGCTTGAGCAGATGGAACGCGACGGGCGACGAGCGCAGCAGCGCGGCCACGCCGAACGCGGCGAGCGTCGTATGGAACAGCACGCCCGACGCGAAGCCGAGCGCCGCGACGACGCCGGCCGCGCGGCCTTGCGAGATGCCGCGCGCGAGCACTTGCAGGTTGTCGGGGCCGGGCGCGACGGTAATCGCGATCGACGTGGCGAGGAACAGCATGAAGTTCGGCATCGTGAGCTCGCTTGTATCGGTGGACGATGAACTGGCGCTGACTGCAACTTGAACCGGATGGGCTGACGGCGCGCCGCGCTCAGTGTCCGGAAAATTCGGTCACGGTATAAAGCGGCAGGCCGGCCTGGCGCAGCAGCGCCGAGCCGCCGAGATCCGGCAGATCGACGATCGCCGCGCCTTCGACGACGACCGCGCCGAGCCGCTCGAGCAGGTTCTTGCCCGCCAGCATCGTGCCGCCCGTCGCGATCAGGTCGTCGACGATGACGACGCGCTCGCCCGGCCGGCACGCGTCCTCGTGAATCTCCACGGCCGCGGTGCCGTACTCCAGCGCGTACGACTCGCGCTGCGTCTTGTACGGCAGCTTGCCCGCCTTGCGGATCGGCACGAAGCCCACCGACAGCTCGTACGCGACGATCGGCGCGATGATGAAGCCGCGCGCGTCGAGGCCGGCGATGTAGTCGAGCTTCGCGTCGACGTAGCGCTCGACGAACAGGTCGACGAGCACGCGCAGCGCCTTCGCGCTCTGCAGAAGCGGCGTGATGTCGCGGAACATCACGCCCGGCTGCGGCCAGTTCGGCACCGTGCGGATGCGGCTGCGAATGAACTCGACGGGATCGAGCTGCGCGTCCGACGACGTGGACATCATGAAAATCTCCGAAAAAAACGGCGCCGGAATCTCGCGCCGCCCGCCGATCGCTCGACTACCCCAAAACCACGCCAAAAAATCAGCGGCCGCGCGGCCTCATGCCGCGGCGGCCGATCCGCCATCGCGCCGGTGCCGCGACAGCCGCTCCTCGGCCTCCGCGAGCGCTTCCGGCAGCCCGCGAAGCACGACGATGTCGCTCGCGCGCAGCTTCGTCTCGGGGTCAGGCTCGACGCCGCGAATCCCGTGCCGGCGGATCGCGGTCACCTCGAGGCCGAGCGCGAACAGCCCCAGCTCGGCCAGCGAGCGGCCGACCGCGTCCGAACGCGCGTCGACGGGCACCGATTGTAGCCGCACCTGCTCGTGGTCGTCGTCGTCCGCGTCGTCCGCGCCGTGGAAGTAGCCGCGCAGCAGGCTGTAGCGCTCGTCGCGCATCTCCTCGACGCGCCGCACGACGCGCCGCATCGGCACGCCCATCAGCACGAGCGTGTGCGACGCGAGCATCAGGCTGCCTTCGACGATCTCCGGGATCACCTCGGTCGCGCCGGCGGCGAGCAGCTTCTCGAGATCGGCGTCGTCGACGGTGCGCACGATCGCGGGCAGCGTCGGCTCGAGCTCGTGCACGTTGTGCAGCACGCGCAGCGCGGACGGCGTGTTCGCGTATGTGACGGCCACGGCCGCCGCGCGGTGGATGCCCGCCGCGAGCAGCGACTCGCGGCGCGCCGCGTCGCCGAACACGACCGATTCGCCCGCCGCCGCGGCGGCCGTCACGCGGTCCGGATCGAGGTCGAGCGCGACGTACGCGATCCCTTCCTGCTCGAGCATCCGCGCGAGGTTCTGCCCGGCGCGGCCGTAGCCGCAAATGATCACGTGGCCCTTCTGCTTGATGCTCTGCGTCGCGATCCGCGTCATCTGCAGCGACTGCTGCATCCATTCGGCCGCGGACAGCCGCATCACGATCCGGTCCGCGTTCTGGATCAGGAACGGCGCGGCGAGCATCGACAGCAGCATCGACGCGAGGATCGACTGCAGGAGCGTCGCGTCGACCAGATGCCGATCGAGGATCAGGTTCAGCAGCACGAAGCCGAATTCGCCCGCCTGCGCGAGCCCGAGCCCCGTGCGCATCGCGACGCCGGGCGTCGCGCCGAACGCGCGCGCGAGCCCCGTGATCATCACGCTCTTGAGCAGCACCTGGCCGGCGAAGAACGCGAGCACGAGGAACGGATGCCGCCAGATCACGCTCGGGTCGAGCAGCATCCCGGTCGTCACGAAGAAGAGGCCGAGCAGCACGTCGCGAAACGGCTTGATGTCCTCCTCCACCTGATGCCGGTAGGGCGTCTCGGAGATCAGCATCCCGGCGATGAACGCGCCGAGCGCGAGCGACAGCCCGAAGCGGTCGGTGATGAACGCGGCGCCGAGCGTGATGAGCAGCAGGTTCAGCACGAACAGCTCCTGCGAGCGCCGCCGCGCGACGACGTTCATCCAGCGCGTCATGAAACGCTGGCCGACGATCAGCAGCAGCGCGAGCGCGACGACGATCTTCACCGCCGCGAGCCCGAGCGACATCGCGAGATCCTTCGACGACTCGCCGCCGAACGCGGCGATCACGATGAGCAGCGGCACGACGGCGAGATCCTGAAACAGCAGCACGCCGAAGATGTTGCGGCCGTGCTCGGTCTCGATCTCGAGCCGCTCGGCGAGCATCTTCGAGACGATCGCCGTCGACGACATCGCGAGCGCGCCGCCGAGCGCGACGCTGCCTTCCCACGTGATATGCATCCAGCGCTCGAAGAGCGCGCCGAGCAGCAGCGCGACCGCGATCGTGCCGAGCACCTGCGCGAGCCCGAGCCCGAACACGAGCCGGCGCATCGCGCGCAGCTTCGACAACGAGAACTCGAGGCCGATCGAGAACATCAGGAACACGACGCCGAATTCGGCGAGGTGCTCGGCGCGCTCGAGATCGGCCGCGAAGCCCAGCGCATGCGGGCCGACCAGGATGCCGACCGTCAGATAGCCGAGCATCGGCGGCAGGTTCAGCGATCGGAACACGACGACGCCCGCCACCGAGGCAAGCAGCAGCAGAAGCGTCATTTCGAGCGGGGAAATCACGGGCGAAGCGTCCTCGTTCGTCGTCGGCGCCGCATGACGGACGCCGGGTTGGGCCGGGAGACTACTCGGGAAGATGGGCGCAAGGGGCCCGGCGCGGCGAACAAACGCCTTTGCTATACTCCGCGCATGATAGCGAAAATCAATGATGATCGGGCGCTCGCGCTCGCCCGCGACGTGCTCGACATCGAGGCGAACGCCGTGCGCGCGCTCGCCGACCAGCTCGACGGCGAATTCGTCGCCGCGGTCGGGCTGCTTCTGAATTGCCGCGGCCGCGTCGTCGTGTCCGGGATCGGCAAATCGGGGCACATCGCCCGCAAGATCGCCGCGACGCTCGCCAGCACCGGCACTCCCGCGTTTTTCGTTCACCCGGCCGAAGCCAGCCACGGCGATCTCGGCATGGTCACCAAGGACGACGTGTTCATCGCGATCTCGAACTCCGGCGAATCGGAGGAGCTCGTCGCAATCCTACCGCTCATCAAGCGCCTCGGCGCGAAGCTGATCGCGATGACGGGCCGCCCGGCGTCGAGCCTCGCGACGCTGTCCGACGTCCACCTGAACGCGGGCGTCGCGAAGGAGGCGTGCCCGCTGAACCTCGCGCCGACGGCCAGCACGACGGCCGCGCTCGCGCTCGGCGACGCGCTCGCGGTCGCGGTGCTCGACGCGCGCGGCTTCGGCTCCGACGATTTCGCGCGCTCGCATCCGGGCGGCGCGCTCGGCCGGCGCCTCCTCACGTACGTGCGCGACGTGATGCGCACGGGCGACGAGGTGCCCGCCGTGCCGCTCGGCGCGACGCTCGCCGACGCCCTCTTCCAGATCACCGCGAAGCGGATGGGAATGACGGCCGTCGTCGACGACGCGGGCCGCGTGGCCGGCATCTTCACCGACGGCGATCTGCGCCGCGTGCTCGAGCGCGACGGCGACTTCCGCCGCCTGCCGATCGCCGACGTGATGACGCGCAATCCGCGCACGATAGCGCCGGATCACCTCGCCGTCGAGGCGGTGGAACTGATGGAGCGCCACCGGATCAACCAGATGCTCGTCGTCGACGAGCGGGGCGCGCTGATCGGCGCGCTCAACATGCACGATCTGTTCTCGAAGAAGGTGATTTGATGTCCGCGCCCCCTGTCACGGCGGCCGAGCGCGCGAGCCGCGTGAAGCTGATGATTTTCGACGTCGACGGCGTGCTGACCGATGGCGGCCTCCATTTCACCGCGACGGGCGACACGATGAAGTCGTTCAACACGCTCGACGGCCACGGCGTGAAGCTCCTCGGCGAAGCCGGCGTCGCGACCGCGATCATCACCGGCCGCCGCTCGGAAGCGGTCGCCGCGCGCGCGAAGGAAATGCGGATCGCGCACCTGCATCAGGGCGTCGAGGACAAGCTCGCCGTGTTCGGCGAGCTGCTGCGCGCGCTCGGCCTCGAGGCCGCCGAGTGCGGCTACATGGGCGACGACTGGCCCGACCTCGCGGTGATGCTGCGCTGCGGCTTCGCGGCCGCGCCGGCGAACGCGCATCCGGACGTGATCGCGCGCGCGCACTGGGTCGCCGAGGCTCGCGGCGGCCACGGCGCGGTGCGCGAAGTGTGCGACGCGATCCTGCGCGCGCAGCACCGCTACGACGCGCTGCTCGCGGCCGCCTGCGGAGTCTGAGCGGATGGACGGCAAATTCCGGCTGACTTCGATGATCCCGCTCGTCGCGATGGCGGCGCTCGCGGGCGGCACGTACTGGCTGCTGCAGGCGACGCTGCCGCCGCCCGGCGAGGCGGTCGTGCGGCCGAAATCGCACACGCCCGACTATTTCGCGGACAATTTCTCCGTCACCGAGCTCGACCAGACGGGCTCGACCCAGTACCGGCTGGCGGCGGCGGGCCTCGTCCACTACGAAGACGACGAGACGAGCGACCTGACTCAGCCCGCGCTGCGCGCGTTCCAGCCCGGCAAGCCGACCGTGACCGCGACCGCCAAGCGCGGCGTCGTCAACGGCGACGTGTCGATCGTCGATTTGTATGACGAAGCGCGGATCGTACGCGCGGCGGGCGCGGGCGACCCGCCGATGCAGGCGGATTCCGAGCATTTCCGGGTGTTGGTCAACGACGATGTGATCGAGACCGAAAAGCCGGTTAAACTTCAGCGCGGCCTGTCGATCGCGAACGCCGCCGCCGGGATGAAGTACAACAACGCCACCCGAGTCATCGAACTCTACGGCAACGTGCGCGGCACGATCGCCTCTTCCGACGCGTCCGGCGGCGCTCCAGGCCAACCCAAGTAACTCACCACGCGGGACTGCATGAACGAATCGTTCCCTTGTTTATTCCAGAGCGGCGCACGCCGCGTCGTCCGCGCGGTGCTCGCGGCGGCGCTCGTCGCGGCGCCGCTCGCGGGCGTCGCGCCCGCAGCCCATGCCGAAAAGGCCGACCGCGACAAGCCGATCAACGTCGAAGCGGACAACCTGACCTATGACGACCTGAAGCAGGTCACGGTCGCGACGGGCAACGTCGTCATCACGAAGGGCACGATCCTGATCAAGGGCGACCGCGTCGAGGTGCGCCAGGACGCGCAGGGCTACCAGTACGCGACCGCGACGGCCTCCGGCAAGAAGCACGCATCGTTTCGCCAGAAGCGCGAAGGCCTCGACGAATACATCGACGGCGACGCCGAGCGAATCGACTACGACGGCAAGCAGGATCTGACCACGCTGACGACGAACGCGACCGTGCGCCGCCTGCAAGGCCTGTCCACCGTCGCCGACACGGTTCACGGCAGCGTGATCACCTACGACGGCCAGCGCGACTTCTACACCGCGCGCGGCGGCAAGGACGTCGTCGCGCCGGGCAACCCGGGCGGGCGCGTGCGCGCGATGCTGACGCCGAAGAACAGCGGCCCGGCGCCGCTGTCCGGCGGCCCCGCGCAGCTCTCGCCGTCGAACAGCCTGCAGGGAGCACCGAACCCGTGAACGCGCTCCCCAATCGCCAGCCGGCCGGCACGTCGAGCTCGCTCGTCGTGCGCAACCTGAAGAAGCGCTACGGCTCGCGCACCGTCGTCAAGGACGTATCGCTCGACGTGAAGAGCGGCGAAGTCGTCGGCCTGCTCGGCCCGAACGGCGCCGGCAAGACGACGTCGTTCTACATGATCGTCGGCCTCGTGCCGCTCGACGCGGGCGACATCTCGCTGAACGGCAGCCCGATCAGCCTGATGCCGATCCACAAGCGCGCGTCGCTCGGCCTGTCGTACCTGCCGCAGGAAGCGTCGGTGTTCCGCAAGCTGACCGTCGAGCAGAACATCCGCGCGGTGCTCGAACTGCAGCACGGCGACAACGGCAAGCGGCTGTCCAAGGACGAGATCGGCGCGCGCGCGGAGGCGCTCCTCGAAGAGCTGCAGATCGCGCACCTGCGCGACAATCCGGCGCTGTCGCTGTCGGGCGGCGAGCGCCGCCGCGTCGAGATCGCGCGCGCGCTCGCGAGCAACCCGAGCTTCATTCTGCTCGACGAGCCGTTCGCGGGCGTCGATCCGATCGCGGTGCTCGAAATCCAGAAGATCGTGAAGTTCCTGAAGCAGCGCAATATCGGCGTGCTGATCACCGATCACAACGTGCGCGAGACGCTCGGCATCTGCGATCACGCGTACATCATCAGCGACGGCTCGGTGCTCGCGTCCGGCGCTCCGAAGGAAATCATCGAAAACGAAAGCGTGCGGCGCGTCTACCTCGGCGAGCACTTCCGCATGTGAGCGGCGCGGGACACGATCCCGCGGCCGTCCTTTCCCAGGCGCGATCCGCGCCGTCCCTCCGCACGTTCGGCATGCGCCGGGCGTGCGCATTCGCGCGCCAAGCGTCATCCCGAATGCCTCAACGCGCCGCCCTCGTGGCAAACTTCCGGCATGACTCCCTTTTTGCCATGAAAGCCAGCCTCCAACTCCGCCTGTCGCAGCATCTCGCGCTCACGCCCCAGCTTCAACAGTCGATCCGGCTGCTGCAGCTATCGACGCTCGAACTGCAACAGGAAGTCGCGACGGCGATCGCGCAGAACCCGCTGCTCGAAAACGACGACGACTGGATCGCGAGCCCGCTGCGCGTCGCGGCCGACGGCTCGGTGATCGCGCAGACGCCCGCGTCGCCCGCACCCGAGCCGATGCAGGGCGCGTCGAACGGCACGAGTGCGACGAATGAGCGCACCGAGCGCGACGAGCCCGCCGGCGTCGACGAATACGACAGCTATTCGGCCGACAGCGGCGACGCGAACCAATGGAACCTCGACGACTTCGGCCGCTCGCCCGCCGCCTCCGACGACGACGATCTGCCGCCGATGCAGATCCACGAAACGTCGACCTCGCTGCGCGACCATCTGATGGCGCAACTGCGCGTCACGCAGGCGAGCCCGCGCGATCGCGCGCTCGTCACGTTCCTGATCGAATCGCTCGACGACGACGGCTATCTGGCGGCGCCGCTCGATGAAGTGCTTTCCGATCTGCCGGCGGAGCTCGAAGTCGACGTCGACGAACTGAGCGCGGCGCTCGCGCTCCTGCACAGCTTCGATCCGGCCGGCGTCGGCGCGCGCTCCGCATCCGAGTGCCTGAAGCTGCAGCTGCTGCGCCTCGATCCGTCCCCTACGCGCGCGCTCGCGCTCGATATCGTGTCGCAGCATCTCGAGCTGCTCGCCGCGCGCGATTTCACGCGCTTGCGCAAGCAACTGAAAGCGACCGACGACGAACTGCGCGACGCGCACGCGCTGATCCGCTCGCTCGAGCCGTTCCCCGGCGCGGCGTACGGCAAGGCCGAAGCGGACTACGTGGTGCCCGACATCATCGTGAAGAAGACGGGCCAGAACTGGCAGGCGGAACTCAATCCGGAAGTCGTGCCGCGGCTGCGGATCAACCACCTGTACGCGAACATCCTGCGCAACAGCCGCGGCGATCCGAGCACGGGCTCGCTCAAGCAGCAACTGCAGGAAGCGCGCTGGCTGATCAAGAACATTCAGCAGCGATTCGAGACGATCCTGCGCGTCGCGCAGGCGATTGTCGAACGTCAGAAGAATTTCTTCGCGCACGGCGAAATTGCGATGCGCCCCTTGGTTTTGCGGGAAATAGCTGATACGCTGGGCCTACACGAATCGACTGTCTCCCGTGTGACAACCGGCAAGTACATGCTGACCCCGTTCGGCACACTTGAATTTAAGTACTTCTTCGGATCGCACGTTTCGACAGACACCGGAGGTGCCGCGTCGTCGACGGCCATCCGCGCCCTCATCAAACAACTGATAGGAGCCGAAGACCCCAAATCCCCTCTTTCGGATAGTCGTATAGCCGAGCTGCTAGCGGAACAAGGGTTCGTGGTCGCGCGCCGCACGGTTGCCAAATATCGCGAAGCCCTCAAGATCCCGGCGGTGAATCTGCGCAAGTCTTTGTAGCCCGTCGCCACGCGGCGGGTGTTTTCCGGCCGCCGCATAGTCGACGGCAAAGCCTGCCGACCGATTCGCTCGCGCGCCGAGCGGCGGCAAGCGGAACCGGCAGGCATGCCGCCTCTATGCGGAAGGTGGTCATTAGCTTGGAGAAGCACTATGAACCTGAAGATCAGTGGACACCATCTCGAAGTCACGCCTGCTATCCGCGAATACGTGATCACCAAGCTCGATAGGGTGCTACGGCATAGCGATCAGGTCATTGATGGCGCTGTGATCCTCACGGTCGACAACCACAAGGAGAAGGACAAGCGGCAAAAGGCGGAAATCACGCTGCATCTGAAGGGAAAGGACATCTTCGTCGAAAGCGCAAACGGCGACATGTACGCGGCGATCGATCTGCTGATCGACAAGCTCGACCGCCAGGTCGTCAAGCACATGGAGCGCCTGCAGACGCACGCGCACGAGCCGATCAAGCATCAGGCCGTCGAACAGATCGAACTTCCGCCGCAATGAGCGCGGCGCGACAGCGCCGGCCGAACCGCCCGCCTCGACGGGCGGTTTTTTATTGTGCAAACCGCTGTGGCGCGACGCGCGCATGTGCGGCGCCCGGGCGATTCCCGGCGCTTTGCACGGTGCGCGGCGCCGTCTGCAGTGCTCTATAATGTGTCGGTTATTATCGGGGGCGATGAACCGGTTCGCCGCGCTTCACAGGTCTCCGTCGCCAAACGCCGTCCTTTTTGACCGACATGGAAAATCAGTCCGCCGCGAGGAGACCCCAGGCCGCCCCTATGCCTGCCAACATGAATCGCCTAGCCAAAATCCTGCCTTTGGAGAACGTCGTCGTCGGCCTCTCCGTCACCAGCAAGAAACGCGTCTTCGAACAAGCCGGGCTGATCTTCGAGAATCAGAACGGCATCGCCCGCAGCACCGTCACCGACAATCTGTTCGCGCGCGAGCGGCTCGGCTCGACGGGCCTCGGCGAAGGCGTCGCCATTCCGCATGGCCGGATCAAGGGGCTCAAGCACCCGCTCGCCGCGTTCGTGCGGCTTGCCGAGCCGATCCCGTTCGAGGCGCCGGACGGCCAGCCCGTGTCGCTCTTGATCTTCCTGCTCGTGCCCGAGCAGGCGACGCAGGCGCATCTCGAAATCCTCTCCGAAATTGCCCAACTGCTGTCCGACCGCGACACTCGCGAGCGTCTGCACACCGAACCGGATCGCGACGAGTTGCATCAACTCCTGACTCAGTGGCAACCTTAAGCTGATCGGGGCGGTTCGTTCCCCATTGCGTCGCGGCCCGCGCCGCCGAGTCGAGCCGCCCGCCGCCGGGCCGGCGCCGCAACCGTCGTTGCAGCGTCCGGGCGCCGGCTCCTTGGAGTGACGGACTCATGGATACGTCCAGCATCAACGCCCAGAGCATCTTCGACGACAACGCAGCCATGCTGAAGCTCAGCTGGCTGACGGGGCATGAAGGCTGGGAACGCGGGTTTTCCGCCGATACGGTCGCGAACGCGACGTCGAGCGCCGACCTCGTCGGCCACCTGAACCTGATCCACCCGAACCGGATTCAGGTGCTCGGCGAAGCCGAAATCGACTACTACCAGCGCCAGACCGACGAAGACCGCTCGCGCCACATGGCCGAGCTGATCGCCCTCGAGCCGCCGTTCCTCGTCGTCGCCGGCGGCGCCGCCGCGCCGCCCGAGCTCGTCCTGCGCTGCACGCGCTCGTCGACGCCGCTCTTCACGACGCCGATGTCGGCCGCCGCGGTAATCGACAGCCTGCGCCTCTACATGTCGCGCATCCTCGCGCCGCGCGCGACGCTGCACGGCGTGTTCCTCGACATCCTCGGAATGGGCGTGCTGCTGACGGGCGATTCGGGCCTCGGCAAGAGCGAGCTCGGCCTCGAGCTGATCAGCCGCGGCCACGGGCTCGTCGCCGACGACGCGGTCGACTTCGTCCGACTTGGCCCCGATTTCGTCGAAGGGCGCTGCCCGCCGCTGCTGCAAAACCTGCTCGAAGTGCGCGGCCTCGGCCTCCTCGACATCAAGACGATCTTCGGCGAAACGGCCGTGCGCCGGAAGATGAAGCTCAAGCTGATCGTGCAACTCGTGCGCCGGCCGGACGGCGAGTTCCAGCGGCTGCCGCTCGAAAGCCAGACGGTCGACGTGCTGGGGCTGCCGATCAGCAAGGTGACGATCCAGGTGGCGGCGGGCCGCAACCTCGCGGTGCTCGTCGAGGCGGCGGTGCGCAACACGATCTTGCAGCTGCGCGGCATCGACACGCTGCGCGACTTCATGGACCGCCAGCGCCTCGCGATGCAGGACCCGGACAGCCAGTTTCCCGGCAAGCTCGTGTAACCCGCGCCGGCTCCCGCTCGCCACGCTGGCGCAACGAGCCGGTGCTATGATGAAACGTCAGGATTTTCTCTTTCCATGCGCATTGTCCTCATCACCGGCATCTCCGGCTCCGGCAAGTCCGTCGCGCTGAACGCGCTGGAGGACGCGGGCTACTATTGCGTCGACAATCTGCCGCCGCACGTGCTGCCCGAGCTCGCCCGCTACCTCGCCAACGAAGGCCAGAACCGGCTCGCCGTCGCGATCGACGCGCGCTCGAGCGCGTCGCTCGACGAAATGCCCGGCCTCATCCGCGCGTTGTCGCGCGAGCACGACGTGCGCGTGCTGTTCCTGAACGCGAGCACGCAGGCGCTGATCCAGCGCTTCTCCGAGACGCGCCGCCGCCATCCGCTGTCGGGCTCGCCGTCGCACGACGCGGACGTGGGCCTCCTCGTATCGCTCGAAGAGGCGATCGAGCGCGAACGCGATCTCGTTGCGCCGCTCGCCGAATTCGGCCACCAGATCGACACGAGCAATCTGCGCGCGAACGTGCTGCGCACGTGGGTCAAGCGCTTCATCGAGCAGAAGAACGACGATCTCGTGCTGATGTTCGAATCGTTCGGCTTCAAGCGCGGCGTGCCGCTCGACGCCGATTTCATGTTCGACGTGCGCGCGCTGCCGAACCCGTACTATGACCACGAGCTGCGCCCGCTCACCGGGGTCGACCAGCCTGTCGTCGCGTTTCTCGACGCATTGCCTGTCGTCCATCAAATGCTGGACGACATCGAGTCGTTTCTCGTCAAGTGGCTGCCGCATTTCCGCGAGGATAATCGCAGCTACCTGACGGTCGCGATCGGCTGCACGGGCGGCCAGCATCGGTCGGTGTTCCTCGCGGAGACGCTCGCCGCGCGTCTTTCGAGGCAGGCCAACGTGATCGTGCGGCATCGTGACGCGCCCGTCGCCGTGGACGCGTCGTCGCGGCTCGTCACCTAGCGCCGCTCACTTTTCGCGTGCCCGCCATGTCCTCTCTGTCGACCACCCTCATCGATTTGCCGCTGTTTCCACTGCATACGGTGTTGTTTCCGGGCGGACAGTTGCCCCTGAAAGTCTTCGAGGCGCGTTATCTGGACATGGCGCGCGCGTGCATGCGCGACGAGGCGCCATTCGGCGTGTGCCTGCTGAAGAGCGGCCCCGAAGTCGCTCAGGAAGGCGAAGTA
Source organism: Burkholderia sp. MSMB1498 (assembly GCF_001526245.1). Lineage (NCBI taxonomy): Bacteria > Pseudomonadati > Pseudomonadota > Betaproteobacteria > Burkholderiales > Burkholderiaceae > Burkholderia > Burkholderia sp. MSMB1498. The sequence continues at coordinate 71,255 of NZ_LOYJ01000072.1, read as the reverse complement.
TCGGTGCCCGAGACGATCGGCTGCATGGCGCGCATCGTCGAATGCGACACCGGCGAATTCGGCATGCTGTTCCTGCGCACGATCGGCACGCAGCGCTTCGAGCTGCTGTCGCATCGGGTCGAGGCGAACGGCCTCCTCGTGGGCATCGCCGAGCCGATGCAGGACGACATCCCGCTCGAAGGCGACGAAGCGCTCGCGCAATTCGGCGCATGCGCGGAAGCGCTCGAGCGGATCGTCGACGTGCTGCGCAAATCCGACGCCGAATTGCCGTTCGTCGAGCCGTTTCGCTTCGGCGATCCGACGTGGGTGTCGAACCGGCTCGCGGAAGTGCTGCCGCTCGATCTGCGCGCGCGGCAGAAGCTGATGGAGTTTCCCGACGTCGGCGCGCGAATCGACGCGGTTCATCGCGAACTGAATCGTCACGGCTGGCTGTAGACGCGCAATGCGCGCGGTTGCCCCGCGGGCATCGCGGCAAGCCGACCTGATGCGTTCGGCGTCGTTGCCGTTATCGGCGTTCCAGGCACGAGCCGCGTGCGCGCGCCCGATCGAATGCTCGATTCGTCCGCGCAACTCACGCGTTCGCGCACGACGCTCGCGGTAATCACGGCAATCCCGGCCCGCTATGAAAGCGAGCCGGACGCGGCCGCCGCCCTTGCGCTTCGCCGTCGACGTCACATGTTTTCGCCGCACGTGTTCGCCGCATCGAATCGCCCGCCCCCTCGGCGTCCGCGCGACCGCTCCCCGCCTAAAGCAACGACCCGCTCAACCCGTCGAGCAGCTTGCGCACCGGGGCCGGCACGCCGTACGCGTCGAGCTTGTCGAGCGCAACCCATGCCGTCTCGTCGTCGGCCGCCTGCAGCACGCCGCCCATCGCGCCGGCGAGCTCGGCGAGCCTCGGCTCGATCTCGAGCTTGAAGTGCGTGAACGTATGCGTGAACGGCGCGAGCGCCGCGAGCGCCGCGCCGCCTAATTCGCGCGCACGCCGCGCGAGCGCGGCGTCGCCGTCCGCTTCGGGCAGACTCCACAAGCCGCCCCAGATGCCCGTGGGCGGACGCCGCTGCAACAGCACCGCGTCGCCGTCGCGCAGCACGAGCATCCACGTACGGCGCGTCGGCACCGCCTTCTTCGGGCGCGCGGCGGGCAGTTCGCGTTGCCGCCCGCTTCGCTCGGCGGCGCAGTCCCCCGCGAACGGGCAGCGCGCGCAATCGGGCTTGCCGCGCACGCAAAGCGTCGCGCCGAGATCCATCAAGCCCTGCGTGTACGCGGTGACGTCGGCCTGTTCGGCCGCATCGGGCAGCAGCGACTCGGCGAGCGCCCACATCTCGTTCTCGACGCGCTTGTCGCCCGGAAAGCCCTCGACGCCGAATACGCGCGCGAGCACCCGCTTCACGTTGCCGTCGAGGATCGTCGCGCGCGCGCCGAACGCGAACGACGCGATCGCCGCGGCCGTCGACCGGCCGATGCCCGGCAGCTCGGCGAGCGCTTCGGGCGACGCCGGGAACGCGCCGCCGTGCAGCTCGACGACCGCCTGCGCGCAGCGATGCAGATTGCGCGCGCGCGAGTAGTAGCCGAGCCCGGCCCAGAGCGCCATCACGTCGTCGATCGGCGCGGCCGCGAGCGCGGCGACGTCCGGATAGCGCTGGAGAAAGCGCACGTAGTACGGCACGACGGTCGACACCTGCGTCTGCTGCAACATGATCTCCGACAGCCAGATCCGGTACGGTTTGCGCGTGTTCTGCCACGGCAGGTCGTGACGGCCGTGCTTGCGCTGCCATGCGATCAGCGTCGGCGCGAAGGCGGCGTGAAGCGGCGTGACGGCGGGCGGCGCGGGGGGAATGCGGGGCGGTTTCAAGATTTATTTCAACGCTGGCAATTCGGACAAAAATAAGTGGACCGCTGACCCTGGACGATCTGGCGGATCGGCGAGCCGCACACCCGGCACGGCTCGCCCGCGCGATCGTAGACGAAGCAGTCGAGCTGGAAGTAGCCGCTTTCGCCGTTGCTGCCGACGAAGTCGCGCAGCGTGCTGCCGCCGCGCTCGATCGCGTCGGCGAGCGTCGCGCGCACGGCCTCGGCGAGGCGCTCGTAGCGCGGCAGCGACACGCGCCCGGCCGCCGCGGTCGGCCGGATGCCGGCGCGAAAGAGGCTCTCGGACGCATAGATGTTGCCGACGCCGACGACGATGTCGCCCGCGAGCAGCGCCTGCTTGACGGCCACCTTGCGCCCGCGCGTGCGCTTGTAAAGGAGCTCGCCGGTAAACGCGGCCGAGAACGGCTCGACGCCGAGGCTCGCGAGAAGCGGATGCGCATGCACGTCGCCCGCGTCGCGCGGATGCCAGAGCACCGCGCCGAAGCGTCGCGGATCGCGAAAGCGCAGCACGAACTCGTCGAAGATCCAGTCGACGTGATCGTGCTTCGCGGGCGCGGGCGGCGGCGCGTCGTTCGGCAGCACGCGCAGCGTGCCTGTCATGCCGAGATGGACGATGAACCATCCGGCGTCGACTTCGAACAGCAGGTACTTGCCGCGCCGCTCGACGCTCAGCACCTCGCGCGACTTCAGCATCTCGGCGAAGCCCGCGGGCACGGGCCAGCGCAGCATCGCGGTGCGCACGTCGACGCGCTTCACGCGTCGCCCGGCGACGAACGGCTCGATGCCTCGGCGCGTAACCTCGACTTCCGGCAACTCTGGCATGTTTTACGGGTCTCTATCTGGCTAATGGCATTGGTGCGCGTATTGTAGCGAGCGCGTTACAATCGGCTGAAACATTGAACGGATTTCCATGACCTTGCCCTCGAAGCTGTCCCAGAAGCGCCCTGCCGCTGCGCGCGGCCCGCGCGCCGTCCCGGTGCGCCGCGCGATCGGCGCCGCGCTCGTCGCGGCGTGGGCGCTCGCCGCGTTCCCCGCTCACGCGCAGGACGACGCAGGCGACGACGCCCCTCGGGCCGCGTTCGCGTCGATGCTGCCGGAAGAGCAGAAGGATCTGCCGAACGTCTCGCTGACGAGCCAGATCGTCTACCAGGTGCTCGCGGCCGAGGTCGCGCTGCAACGCAATCTCCCCGCCCCCGCCTACCAGACCTACCTCGCGCTCGCGCGCGACACCCGCGATCCGCGGATGGCCCAGCGCGCAACCGAGATCGCGCTCGCCGCGCAGAGCCCCGCGGACGCGCTGACGGCCGCGAATCTGTGGCGCGAGTATTCGCCGAATTCGCCCCGCGCCGCGCAGGTCGACGCCGCGCTCCTCGTGCTCGGCGGCAAGCCGGCCGACGCGCAGCCGATGCTCGCGCAGGAGCTCGCGCGCGCGACGGGCGCGAACCGCGGCGAAGCGATCATCGCGCTGCAGGCGCTGCTCGCGCGCGGCCCGAACCGCGTCGGCGGCCTGACGGTGCTTCAGGATCTGCTGAAGAACGATATGAACCGGCCGGAGGCGCGGATCGCGATCGCGCGCCAGCAGCTCGCGACCGACGACAAGAACGGCGCGACGCAATCGCTGAAGGAGGCGCTGCGGCTCAAGCCCGACTATCTGCCGGCCGCGCTGATGCTGTCGCAGATGGGTCCGGGCGAGCGCGCGACCGGGATCGAATCGTTCGAGAAGTTCGTCCAGCAGAATCCGAAATCGCGCGACGGCCGCCTCGCGCTCGCGCAGCTCTACCTCGCCGACGATCGGCTCGACGACGCGCAGAAGCAGTTCGACGCGATGCGCCGCAACGATTCGGGCGACCCGACGCCGCTCATGGCGATCGCGCTCATCAAGATCCAGCAGAAGCACCTCGACGACGCGACCAAGTACCTGAAGCAATACGTGAAGGTCGCGCAGAAGAAGCCTGGGGCGGACGTCGGCCAGGCGTACGTCTATCTCGCGCAGATCGCGCTCGACCAGGGCAACGATGCGCTCGCCGGCCAATGGCTCGACAAGGTCGACGAATCGAGCCAGCAATACGTGCCCGCGCAGGTCACGCGCGCGCAGCTCCTGCAGAAGCAGGGCAAGGTCGACGAGGCGCGCAAGCTGCTCGCTAACCTGCAGGTGTCCGACCCGCGCGACGCCGCGGTGATCGCGCGCACCGACGCGTCGATCCTCTTCACGTCGAAGCGCTACAAGGAAGCTGCGGACCGGCTCGCGCAGGCGGTCGAGGATTACCCGGACGATCCCGATCTGCGCTACGACTACGCGATGGCCTGCGAGAAGATCGGCCAGTACACGATGATGGAGCAGCAGTTGCGCCTGCTGATGCGCGCGCAGCCGGACAATCCGCAGGCATACAACGCGCTCGGCTATTCGCTCGCCGATCGCAATCTGCGCCTGCAGGAAGCGGATAAGCTGATCGAGAAGGCCAGCTCGCTCGCGCCGAACGACGCGTTCATCATGGACAGCCTCGGCTGGATCAAGTACCGCCTCGGCGACACGGCAGGCGCGACGAAGGTCCTGAAGCGCGCTTACGACCTGCAGCCGAACGCGGAAATCGGCGCGCATCTCGGCGAAGTGCTGTGGAAAAGCGGCGCGCAGGACGAAGCGCGTGCCGCGTGGCGCGCCGCGCAGAAGCTCGAGCCCGACAACGATACGCTCGTGCAGACGCTCAAGCGCTTTCAGGTGAACGGACTTTGATGACGACGCCGCGTTTTGCCCGGTCGCGTGCGCACGCCGCGCGCGGCTTTGTCCTCGCCGCGGCGGCCGCCATCGCGCTCGCCGGCTGCGCGACGCAGCCCGAGCGAGCGAGCGCCTCCATCGCGCCGAACGCGCTGCAAACCGAGCAGAACCGCGCTTACACGGGCCGCTTCGCGGTCCAGTACCAGGATCAGCTCGGCAATCCGCGCAACGTCTACGGCAATTTCGATTGGCAGGAGCAAGACGCGAGCGTGTCGCTCGAACTGCGCAGCCCGCTCGGCCAGACGCTGGCCGTCGTGAAGTCGGCGCCGAGCGGCGCGTCGCTCGAACTGCCGAATCGCCAGCCTCAATACGCGCCCGACGTCGGCGAGCTGATGCAGCGCGCGCTCGGCTTCGCGCTGCCGCTCGACGGCCTGCGCTACTGGCTGCTGCCCACGCCCGCGCCGGCGACGCCCGCGACGACGGTGCGCGACCCGCAGGACGGCACGCGGATCAAGGAGATCCGCCAGGACGGCTGGACCATCGATTACATCGCGTACGCCGATGCGCCCGCCGCCGGCGTGAAGCGCATCAACCTGGTGCGGCAAACGCCGCCGCTCGACATCAAGCTCGTGCTCGACCGCTGAACGCGCGCTTTTGCCCGACAACGTTTCCTCAAGCATGACCGATACGACCCGCTCGCTGCGCGACTGCCTCGCCCCGGCGAAACTGAACCTGTTCCTGCACATCACGGGCCGCCGCCCGGACGGCTATCACGAACTGCAAAGCGTATTCCAGCTGCTCGACTGGGGCGACACGCTGCATTTCACGCTGCGCGACGACGGCAAGGTGTCACGCAAAACCGACGTGCCGGGCGTGCCGGAGCAAACCGATCTCGTCGTGCGCGCGGCGTCGCTGCTGAAGGCGCACGCGGGCGTCGAAGCCGGCGTCGACATCGAGATCGACAAGCGCCTGCCGATGGGCGCGGGCCTCGGCGGCGGCAGCTCGGACGCGGCGACGACGCTGCTTGCGCTCAACCGCCTGTGGAAACTCGATTTGCCGCGAGAGGAACTGCAATCGCTCGCAGTGAAGCTCGGCGCCGACGTGCCCTTTTTCGTGTTCGGCAAAAATGCGTTCGCGGAGGGTATCGGAGAAGCATTGCAGCAGGTACAATTGCCGGCTCGTTGGTTCCTGGTTGTGACGCCACGGGTTCATGTTCCGACCGCAGCGATTTTCTCCGATAAATCGTTGACAAGGGATTCAAAGCCCATCACAATTACGGACTTTCTTGCACAGCAAAGCCGCGACGCAGGATGGCCGGACAGCTTCGGCCGGAATGACATGCAGCAAGTTGTGACGAGCAAGTACGCGGAAGTTGCAAAGGTGGTCGAATGGTTTTATAATCTGACCCCCGCGCGGATGACCGGCTCTGGAGCTAGCGTGTTTTCAGCGTTCAGGAGCAAGGCTGAAGCAGAAGCGGCGCAAGCCAAACTGCCGGCCGGCTGGAACAGCGCAATTGCCGAGAGCTTGAGTGAGCATCCACTCTTCGCTTTCGCGTCATAAAGTTTTTGCGCCGTCGGATGGCCTACACTTCCGGTGGAGCTCAAAGTTAAGTGTAGGGGAGTCGCCAAGTTGGTCAAGGCACCGGATTTTGATTCCGGCATGCGAGGGTTCGAGTCCTTCCTCCCCTGCCAAAATTTCTTTCCCGCATTTCCCGCCTAAGCCCGAAGCAGGTGCACGATGAGCAGCCATGACGGCCTGATGGTTTTTACTGGCAACGCCAATCCCGCGCTTGCTCAGGAAGTCGTCAAAATTCTTGGTATTCCCCTCGGCAAAGCGATGGTCAGCCGTTTCGCCGACGGCGAGATCCAGGTCGAAATCCAGGAAAACGTGCGCGGCAAGGACGTCTTCGTCCTGCAATCCACGTGCGCGCCGACGAACGACAACCTGATGGAACTGATGATCATGGTCGATGCGTTGAAGCGCGCATCCGCAGGCCGGATCACCGCCGCCATCCCCTACTTCGGCTATGCGCGCCAGGATCGCCGTCCGCGTTCGGCGCGCGTCGCGATCTCCGCGAAGGTCGTCGCGAACATGCTGGAAATCGCCGGCGTCGAGCGGATTATCACGATGGATCTGCACGCCGACCAGATTCAAGGCTTCTTCGACATCCCCGTCGACAACATCTACGCGACGCCGATCCTGCTGGGCGACCTGCGCAAGCAGAACTACTCGGATCTGCTCGTCGTGTCGCCGGACGTCGGCGGCGTCGTGCGCGCCCGCGCGCTCGCGAAGCAGTTGAACTGCGATCTCGCGATCATCGACAAGCGCCGTCCGAAGGCGAACGTCGCCGAAGTGATGAACATCATCGGTGAAGTCGAAGGCCGCACCTGCGTGATCATGGACGACATGGTCGACACGGCGGGCACGCTCTGCAAGGCCGCGCAAGTGCTGAAGGAGCGCGGCGCGAAGCAGGTGTTCGCGTACGCGACGCACCCGGTGCTCTCGGGCGGTGCGGGCGACCGGATCGCCGCCTCGGCGCTCGACGAGCTCGTCGTCACCGACACGATTCCGCTGTCCGCCGAATCGCTCTCGTGCCCGAAGATCCGCTCGCTGTCGAGCGCGGGCCTTCTCGCCGAAACGTTCTCGCGGATTCGCCGCGGCGATTCGGTGATGTCGCTGTTCGCGGAATCGTAAAGCGATCCGCCGCAAAGTGGTTTAGCGCAAAAGCGAAGCGACGAGCTTCGCTTTTTGCACAATCGGCCGGGACCGACGAACCCCCGGCCATTCGATCGGGGGCCTCATGCAGTCGCGGGGCCCCGTTTTACTGCCTGGTCGCGGGCAGCAAATGGAGAAACACATGAAAGTCGTCGCTTTCGAGCGCCAACAGCAAGGTACGGGTGCGAGCCGCCGCCTGCGCAACGCCGGTAAGACCACGGGTATCGTGTACGGTGGTGAAACCGCCCCGCAAATGATCGAGCTCGATCACAACGCGCTGTGGCACGCGCTGAAGAAGGAAGCCTTCCACTCGTCGATCCTCGACCTCGAAGTGGCCGGCAAGTCGCAACGCGTCCTGCTGCGTGACGTGCAATACCACCCGTTCCGTCAGCTCGTGCTGCACGTGGACTTCCAGCGCATCGATCCGAAGAAGAAGCTGCACACGAAGGTGCCGCTGCACTTCCTGAACGCGGAAACGAGCCCGGCCGTGAAGCTGTCGAGCGCGGTCGTGTCGCACGTCGTGACGGAAATCGAAATCGAGTGCCTGCCGGCCGACCTGCCGGAATTCCTCGAAGTCGATCTGTCGAAGATCGAAGCAGGCCAGTCGCTGCACGCGAAGGACATCGCGCTGCCGAACGGCGTCGCGCTGACCGCGCACGGCGACGCGGAAAACCCGGTGGTCGCTTCGGCGACGATCCCGGCTGGCGCCGTGTCGGAAGAAGCGGCTGCGGGCGAAGGCGAAACGCCGGCCGCCTAAGCGCCCTTCGAACCCGCCTTTCGAACCGTTTCGCACGACGGTCGACGACCCGCCGCGGCTTGCCCGGCGGGTTTTTCATTTTTGCAGCCCGCCAGGGCGAGCCCTGACGGGCAAGCGTTCATCATGATCAAACTGATCGTCGGCCTCGGCAATCCCGGGGCGGAATACACCGCGACGCGCCACAACGCAGGCTTCTGGCTCGTCGACCAGCTCGCGCGCGAAGCCGGCGCGACGCTGCGCGACGAGCGGCGCTTTCATGGCTTCTACGCGAAAGCGCGCCTCCACGGCGAGGAAGTGCATCTGCTCGAGCCGCAGACGTACATGAACCGCTCCGGCCAATCGGTCGTCGCGCTCGCGCATTTCTTCAAGATCCTGCCGAACGAAATCCTCGTCGCGCACGACGAGCTCGACCTGCCGCCCGGCGCGGTCAAGTTGAAGCTCGGCGGCGGCAGCGGCGGCCACAACGGCCTCAAGGACATCTCCGCGCATCTGTCTTCGCAGCAGTACTGGCGGCTGCGGATCGGCATCGGCCATCCGCGCGACCTGATTCCCGAAAGCGCGCGCGCGGGCGCGAAACCCGATGTCGCGAACTTCGTGCTGAAGCCGCCGCGCAAGGATGAGCAGGACGTGATCGACGCCGCGATCGAACGCGCGCTCGCCGTGATGCCCACCGTCGTCAAGGGCGAGACCGAGCGCGCGATGATGCAGCTGCATCGCAACGGCGCCTGAGTCGGGCGTTCTTCCCGCCTTCTCGCGCCGCGCGCGCATCGGTTAAGCTGGTTGTTTTACCGCATCAGGAGCCACGTGGTGAGCCGTTACTGGAGCGACATCGTCCATCAACTCGAGCCGTACGTGCCGGGCGAGCAGCCGGCGCTCGCGCATCCCGTCAAGCTGAACACGAACGAGAACCCGTATCCGCCGTCGCCGCGCGCGGTCGACGCGATCCGGCGCGAGCTCGGCGACACGGGCGAGGCGCTGCGCCGCTATCCGGACCCCGTCGCGCGCAAGCTGCGCGAGGCGGTCGCCGCGCATCACGGCGTCGCGCCCGAGCAGGTGTTCGCCGGCAACGGCTCGGACGAAGTGCTCGCGCACGTGTTCCAGGCGCTCCTGCGGCACGACAAGCCGCTGCGCTTCCCGGACATCACATACAGCTTCTACCCGACCTATGCGCGGCTCTATCGCGTCGCGTGCGAGACGGTGCCGCTCGCCGACGATTTCTCGATCGTCGTCGACGACTATCTCGACGACGCCGGCTGCGTGCTGTTCCCGAACCCGAACGCGCCGACGGGCCGCGCGCTGCCGCTTTCCGACATCGAGCGGATCGTCGCCGCGAATCCGAGCTCGGTCGTCGTGATCGACGAGGCGTACGTCGACTTCGGCGCGGAATCGGCCGTGTCGCTGATCTCCCGCTACCCGAACCTGCTCGTCGTGCATACCGCGTCGAAGGCGCGCTCGCTCGCCGGCATGCGCGTCGGTTTCGCGTTCGGCGACGTCGCGCTGATCGATGCGCTCACGCGCGTGAAGGACAGCTTCAACTCCTACCCGCTCGATCGTCTCGCGCAGGCCGCGACGCAGGCTTCTTACGAGGACGACGCGTGGTTCCAGGCCACGCGAAAGCGGGTGATCGCGAGCCGCGAGCGGCTCGTCGGCGCGCTGGCCGCGCTCGGCTTCGACGTCGTGCCGTCGGCGGCGAACTTCGTGTTCGCGCGCCATCCGCGCCATGATGCGGCGACGCTTGCCACGCAACTGAAGCAGCGGGAGATTTTCGTGCGGCACTTCAAGCTGCCGCGAATCGATCAGCACCTGCGCATCACGGTCGGCACCGACGCCGAGTGCGACACGCTCGTCGCGGCGCTGCGCGAGTTGCTCGCGTAGCGGCTCGCCGGCGCGGACTCGCGACGAACCGCACAAACACGTACGAACACGAGCGAAACCGATGGCGGCGACGGTACGGCGGCGGACAGCCCGCCGCCGCCTTTCCGCGCCGGCGCGCTTCGCCCGTCAATCGCCGCGGCGCATCACGCGCCGTTTTTCTCCGCCGCGATCAGCGCGCGATATTTCGCCATCAATTGGTCCTTCGTCTCGGGACGACTCGGGTCCCGCGGAATGCACTCGACCGGGCACACCTGCTGGCACTGCGGCTCGTCGAAATGGCCGACGCACTCGGTGCACTTGTTCGGATCGATCACGTAGATCTCCGGGCCCATCGAAATCGCGCCGTTCGGGCACTCGGGCTCGCACACGTCGCAATTGATGCACTCGTCGGTAATCATCAAAGCCATACTGGTCTCACTTCCGCCGGCGCGCGGCCGGCCGCTTCGGGCCGCCTGCCGCGCGCGCGGCGCTCACGCGGACGGCTCCTGGGCCATCGCGGCCACCTTCTCCGTCAGCCATTTCTCGACCGACGGAAACACGAACTTGCTGACGTCGCCGCCCAACTGCGCGATCTCGCGCACGATCGTGCCCGAGATGAACTGGTATTGGTCCGACGGCGTCATGAACATCGTCTCGACGTCCGGCAGCAGGTAGCGGTTCATCCCCGCCATCTGAAACTCGTACTCGAAATCCGACACCGCACGCAGGCCCCGCACGATCACGCGCGCGTCGTTCGCGCGCACGAAGTCCTTCAAGAGCCCGGTGAAGCCCATCACTTTCACGTTCGGGTAATGGCCCAGCACCTCGTTGGCGATCTTCAGACGCTCCTCGAGCGAGAAGAACGGCTTTTTCGCGCGGCTGTCGGCGACGCCGACGACCAGCGTATCAAAAATGCTCGACGCGCGCCGAACGAGATCCTCGTGGCCTCGCGTGAGCGGATCGAACGTACCCGGGTACACGGCGACTACCATGTCGCTCCTCCTGTCATCGAGCCAATTGGGGTCACGGCCATGCGCGTCGCGCGCGGCCGCCGACATGGGCGCACGTCGCGACTGCGCGCGGCGCCTCGTTTGGAACGCGCATTATTCATCATTTTCGCGTTGCAGCAAATGATAGTGGACGGCGCCTGCCTTGCCGTGCCGCGTCACCTGCCAGCCGGCGAGCGACGCGTGCGCGGACGCATCGAGCTGCGCGCCCGTCTCGACATACAGATAGCCGCCCGGCGCGACGAGATCCGGCGCGAGCGCGAGCGCGCGCGCGAACGCGGCCGCGTCGCCGAACGGCGGATCGACGAACACGATGTCGAACGAGCGCGGCGCGAGGCCCGCGGCGATGCGCAGCGCGTCGGCTTCCGCGATCTCGATCGCGCGCGCGGCGAGCTTGTCCTTCAGCGCGCGAAGCTGCTGCGCGGCGCGCGGATGGCGCTCGACCATCACGACGCTCGCCGCGCCGCGCGACGCGGCCTCGAAGCCGAGCGCGCCGCTGCCCGCGAACAGATCGAGGCAGCGCCGGCCTTCGAGATCCTGGCCGAGCCAGTTGAAGAGCGTCTCGCGCACGCGGTCGGGCGTCGGACGCAGGCCGTCCAGGTCGAGCACCGGAAGCGGCGTGCGCTTCCAGTCGCCGCCGATGATGCGGATCGTGTGCGGCTTGCCGCGGCCGGCCGCTGGGGCTCGCTGCGCCGGCGGCCGCGCCGAAGAGGAACGGGACATACCGAAGAATTCGTGACGGAAACGTTGGAAACGGAATCAACCGATCGGAAGCGGCGCGATGCGCCGCGATGACGCGCACGTTACCACAAGCGGCGCGCAGGCCATGCCGCTGCCGCGCGGCGAAGCCCCGGCGCCTGATAAAATGTCCCGTTTCCGGCGCGCGAGCACGCCGCACGCGCGCCGCCGGGCTCGCTCACCAAGCCCTGCCGACCGGCGCACCCGGCGCCGCGCGCCGCCTCTTCCGCAAGCGAAACCATGTTCAGCTTCTTCAAACGATTCAAGAAAGCGCCCGACGCCGCACCGGCCGAGCCGCAGCAAGCGCCCGAAGCGCCGCAGGACGACACCGGCGGCCCGGCCGCGTCCGAGGCCGCGCGGGTCGATGCGCCCGCCGCCCCCGCCGCTGCGCTCCCGCGCGACGAGGCGCCGTCGCGCGCCGTCACACAGACACAGACGCCCGCGCCCGCAACGCCGCCTGCCGCCCCTTCCGTCAGTGCGCCGGAATCGCCGGTCCGACAGCCGCCCGCCGCCGCGCCGGCGCGCGCGGCCGCCGAGCCCGCGCCGTCCGTCGTGATGACGGTCACGCCGTCGGCGAACGGCCGCGACGGCGTCGTCGAGACGGTCGAGATCGTGCCGCCGCCCGCGCCCGAGCCGACCGCGAAGAAATCGTGGCTCGCGCGGCTGAAGTCCGGCCTCTCGAAGACGAGCTCGAGCATCACGAACGTGTTCGTCAACACGAAGATCGACGAGGCGCTCTACGAGGAGCTCGAAACGGCGCTGCTGATGTCGGATGCCGGCGTCGACGCGACCGAGCATCTGCTCGGCGCGCTGCGCGAAAAGGTGCGCACGGGCCGCCTCACCGATCCGCAGCAGGTGAAGGACGCGCTGCGCGGCCTGCTCGTCGATCTGCTGGAGCCGCTCGAGAAGTCGCTCGTACTCGGGCGCGCGCAGCCGCTCGTGATGATGATCGCGGGCGTGAACGGCGCGGGCAAGACGACGAGCATCGGCAAGCTCGCGAAGCATCTGCAGAGCTTCGACCAGTCGGTGATGCTCGCGGCGGGCGACACGTTCCGCGCGGCCGCGCGCGAACAGCTCGCGATCTGGGGCGAGCGCAACAACGTGACGGTGGTCCAGCAGGAGAGCGGCGACCCGGCCGCGGTGATCTTCGACGCGGTCAGCGCCGCGCGCGCGCGCAACATCGACGTGATGATGGCCGACACCGCGGGCCGCCTGCCGACGCAGCTGCATCTGATGGAGGAGCTCCGGAAGGTGAAGCGCGTGATCGGCAAGGCGCACGACGGCGCGCCGCACGAGGTGCTGCTCGTGATCGACGCGAACACGGGCCAGAACGCACTCACGCAGGTGAAGGCGTTCGACGACGCGCTCGGCCTCACGGGCCTCATCGTCACGAAGCTCGACGGCACCGCGAAGGGCGGCATCCTCGCCGCGATCGCGCGGCAGCGGCCGATTCCGGTGTATTTCATCGGCATCGGCGAGAAGGTCGAGGATCTGCAGCCGTTCAGCGCGGCGGAATTCGCGGACGCACTGCTCGGCTAATCCGCGCCGCGCGGCGCCAGCCGGTCGCCATTCCGGCGACCGGCCCGCCACGCAACGAAACGGGCGCCCCGAGGCGCCCGTTTTTCATGGGCGCGCGGCCGACGCCGCGCTCACTCGGCGTCCGGCTGCGCGGCGGGCGCGGCCGCCCTGAAAGCGTCGAGCGTCATCGCGTGATCGTGGATGCGCCGAATCGTCGGGAACCGCTCGAGGCCGATCGAGAAGCGCTGCGCATTGAACACCTGCGGCACGATGCAGAGATCGGCGAGCGTCGGCGTATCGCCGAAGCACAGCTTGCCCGTGCGCGGGTCGCTCGAAAGACGCGCCTCGAGCGTCTTGAAGCCGTCCTCGATCCAGTGGCGATACCACGCGTCCTTCGCGTAGTCGTCGACCTTCAGCGTGTGCTTCAGGTACTTCAGCACGCGCAGATTGTTGAGCGGGTGAATCTCGCAGGCGACCTGCAGCGCGATCGCGCGCACGTACGCGCGGTCGACGGGCGCCTTCGGCAGCAGCGGCACGTCCGGATACGCTTCGTCGAGATATTCGACGATCGCGAGCGACTGCTGCAGCGGCGAATCGCCGTCGATGAGCGTCGGCACGAGCGCGTCGGGGTTGAGCGCGCGATATTCGTCCGTCAATTGCTGGCCGCCGTCGCGCAGCAGATGCACCGGCACGTAGTCGAACGGCAGCTTCTTCAGATGCAGCGCGATACGCACGCGAAACGCCGCCGAACTGCGGAAATAGCTATAGAGCTTCATCAGTGTCCCTCATAGTCTCGATCGTCGATCTTCTCGCCGGCGTTCGCGCGCGACGGGCGGCGGGCAACGCGCCGCCGCGTTGCGGGCGCCCGCCGGCGTCGTCGAGCCGAACGCCGCGGCAACGGCCGAAAGTGTAACGCGGCTCGCGCCGCGCCGGTTTCGCGCCGCCGATCCGGCGGCACTTTGCTGGTGCGTCGCCGCCGCGATGCACGCTTCGCGTGCGAAACGGCTCGCCAGCCGTGCGCCGGCGCACCACGCGCACGCGCGCGATCGCCGCCCGATCCCCCGCCTTCCTTTTAAATAGCGGCCAAATAAAAAGTGGCATGGCGATTGCTATTTTCCGTGAATCGATCACGGGCCCCCACGACAAGCGGCCCAGTCAGGAGATCCCCGATGCGGAAGATGAAGCTGGTGATGGTCGGCAACGGCATGGCCGGAGTGCGCACGCTCGAAGAATTGCTCAAGCTGGCGCCCGATCTGTATGACATAACGGTGTTCGGCGCCGAGCCGCATCCGAACTACAACCGGATTCTGCTGTCGCCCGTGCTCGCGGGCGAGCAGACGCTCGAGCAGATCGTCCTCAACGATTACGCGTGGTACGAATCGCACGGCATCACGCTCCACGTCGGCAAGAAGATCGTGAAGATCGATCGCGTGAAGCGCGCCGTGATCGCCGAGGACGGCACCGAGGCCGCGTACGACCGGCTGCTGCTCGCGACCGGCTCGAATCCGTTCATGCTGCCGATCCCGGGCGCGGATCTCGACGGCGTGCTCGGCTATCGCGACATCGCCGACACGCAGGCGATGATCGACGCCGCCGCACGGCACACGCACGCGATGGTGATCGGCGGCGGCCTGCTCGGCCTCGAAGCGGCGAACGGCCTGAAGCTGCGCGGGATGGACGTGACGGTCGTTCACCTCGCGCCGACGCTGCTCGAGCGCCAGCTCGACGCGACCGCGGGCAGCCTGTTGCGCGCGTCGCTCGAGGCGCGCGGCCTGACGTTTCTGATGCCGAAGGAAACGCAGGCGCTCGTCGGCGACGAAAGCGGCCGCGTGCGCGCGGTGCGCTTCAAGGACGGCGGCGAATGCAAGGCCGACCTCGTCGTGATGGCGGTCGGCATCCGCCCGAACACGGCGCTCGCCGAAAGCGCGGGGCTCTATTGCAACCGCGGGATCGTCGTCAGCGACACGATGCAGACCTACGACCCGCGCATCTACGCGGTCGGCGAATGCGTGAGCCATCGCGGCATCGCGTACGGCCTCGTCGCGCCCCTCTTCGAGCAGGCGAAGGTCGCGGCGAACCATCTCGCGCAGTTCGGCATCGGGCGCTACGCCGGCTCGGTCACGTCGACGAAGCTCAAGGTCACGGGCATCGATCTCTTCTCCGCGGGCGACTTCCTCGGCGGCGGCGACACGGAAGACATCACGTTGTCGGACCCGATCGCGGGCGTCTACAAGAAGCTCGTGGTCAAGGACGACAAGATCGTCGGCGCGTGCCTGTACGGCGACACGGCGGACGGCGCGTGGTACTTCAGGCTGCTGCGCGAAGGCCGCAACATCGCCGACATCCGCGACACGCTGATGTTCGGCGAAACGAGCCTGGGCGACACCGGCCACAGCGGCGCGACGCGCGCGATGTCGATGGCCGACGACGCCGAGGTGTGCGGCTGCAACGGCGTGTGCAAGGGCACGATCGTCTCGGCGATCAAGGAAAAGGGCCTCTTCACGCTCGACGACGTGCGCAAGCACACGAAGGCGTCCGCATCGTGCGGCTCGTGCACGGGCCTGGTCGAGCAGATCCTGATGTCGACGCTGGGCGGCGACTACTCGGCGTCGCCGAAGGCGAAGCCCATATGCGGCTGCACCGATCATACGCATGCCGAAGTACGCACGGCGATTCGCGAGCACAAGCTGCTGTCGGTGCCCGACGCGATGCGCTTTCTCGAATGGCGCACGCCGAACGGCTGCGCGAGCTGCCGCCCGGCGCTCAACTATTACTGCATCAGCACCTCGCCGCACGACGCGAAGGACGATCCGCAGTCGCGCTTCATCAACGAACGCGCGCACGCGAACATCCAGAAGGACGGCACGTATTCGGTCGTGCCGCGGATGTGGGGCGGCGTGACGACCGCTAGCGAGCTGCGCCGGATCGCGGACGTCGTCGACAAGTACGCGATCCCGACCGTCAAGGTGACGGGCGGGCAGCGCATCGACCTGCTCGGCGTGAAGAAGGAGGATCTGCCCGGCGTGTGGCGCGATCTCGGCATGCCGAGCGGCCACGCGTACGCGAAGGCGCTGCGCACGGTGAAGACCTGCGTCGGCTCCGAATGGTGCCGCTTCGGCACGCAGGATTCGACGCTGATGGGCCAGCAGCTCGAACGCGCGCTGTGGCGGATGTACGCGCCGCACAAGGTGAAGCTCGCGGTGTCCGGCTGCCCGCGCAACTGCGCGGAATCGGGGATCAAGGACGTCGGCGTGATCGGCGTCGATTCGGGCTGGGAGATCTATGTCGGCGGCAACGGCGGCATCAAGACCGAGGTCGCGCAGTTCTTCTGCAAGGTGAAGACGCACGAGGAAGTGCTCGAATACGCGGGTGCGTTCCTGCAGCTCTATCGCGAGGAAGGCTGGTATCTCGAGCGCACCGTGCACTATCTCGAGCGCGTCGGCATCGATCACGTGAAGGCGCGCGTGCTCGACGACGCCGACAACCGCCGCGCGCTCTGGGAGCGCCTGCAGTTCGCGTTGAAGGACGAGCCCGATCCGTGGCACGACACGAACGACGCGCGGGTCGATCTGCGCCAGTTCATCCCGATCGCGGTCGCGCCCGCCGATGCGTGAGACGCCGCGCATCGCGCCGCATCCGAGCCCAGTCAATCAGCAAGGAATTCGAATCATGTCCGCCACGCAACCCGAATGGATCGCCGTCTGCCGGCTCGACGACATCCCGCCGCTCGGCGCACGCGTTCTCACGCGTGACGCCGGCGCGCCGATCGCCCTCTTTCGCACCGCGAGCGACGCGGTGTTCGCGCTGCTCGACCGCTGCCCGCACAAGGGCGGCCCGCTGTCGCAAGGCATCGTCCACGGCGAGCAGGTCACGTGTCCGCTGCACGGCCTGAACCTCGCGTTCGCGAGCGGCTGCGCGCTGCCGCCCGACGACGGCTGCACGACCGTCTTCAGCGTGAAGCGCGACGGCGACGCGGTGCTGCTCGATCGCGCCGAGCTCGCGACGCTCGGCATCGACAGCGCGCCGCAGCCGGTCGCGCTCGTGTCGCCGGGCGCCGCCGCATGACGATCGAGACGCTCGCGCAGCCCGCCGCGCAAGACACGCCCGACGCCGTGCGCGAAACGCGCTCGACGTGCTGCTATTGCGGCGTCGGCTGCGGCGTCGTGATCGAGACCCGGCGCGACGCCGACGGCCGCGACCGGATCGTCGGCGTGCGCGGCGACCCCGAGCATCCGGCGAACTTCGGGCGCCTGTGCTCGAAGGGCAGCACGCTGCATCTGACGGCGACGCCCGAGCGCTACGCGCAGACGCGCGCGACGCATCCCGAGCTGCGCCTGTCGCGCGACGCGGCGCGCACGCGCGTGTCGTGGGACGACGCGCTCGATCACGTCGCGCTGCGCTTCGCGCGCATCGTCGAGCAGCACGGGCCGGACGCGGTCGGCTTCTACATCTCCGGCCAGCTGCTGACCGAGGACTACTACGTCTTCAACAAGCTCGCGAAGGGGCTCGTCGGCACGAACAACATCGATTCGAACTCGCGCCTTTGCATGAGCTCGGCCGTCGTCGGCTACAAGAAGACGCTCGGCGCAGACGCGCCGCCGTGCAGCTACGAGGACCTCGATCATGCGGGCACCGTGCTGATCGCGGGCGCGAATCCCGCGTACGCGCATCCGATCCTGTACCGGCGGCTCGAAGCCGCGCGCGCGCGCAATCCGCAGATGAAGGTGATCGTCGCCGATCCGCGCCGCACCGATTCGGCGAGCGACGCGACGCTGCATCTCGCGCTGCAGCCCGGCACCGACACGATGCTGTTCAACGCGATGCTGCACGTGCTGATCTGGGACGGCGCGCTCGATTCCGCGTTCATCGGCGCGCACACGCAAGGCTTCGACGCATTGCGCGACTCGGTGC
This sequence comes from Burkholderia sp. MSMB1498, assembly GCF_001526245.1. Classification (NCBI taxonomy): domain Bacteria; kingdom Pseudomonadati; phylum Pseudomonadota; class Betaproteobacteria; order Burkholderiales; family Burkholderiaceae; genus Burkholderia; species Burkholderia sp. MSMB1498. The sequence goes on along the minus strand of NZ_LOYJ01000072.1, from coordinate 53,173 downwards.
GCGACGCGACGCCCGCCGCGGCCGCGCAGGTTTGCGGGCTGCGCGCGGACGACATCGTGCAGGCCGCGCGCTGGTTCGGCGCGGGGCCGTCGCTGTCGCTGTACTGCCAGGGGCTCAACCAGTCGGCGACCGGCACGACGAAGAACGTCGCGCTCATCAACCTGCATCTCGCGACGGGCCAGATCGGCAAGCCGGGCGCGGGGCCGTTCTCGCTGACGGGCCAGCCGAACGCGATGGGCGGCCGCGAGGTGGGCGGCATGGCGACGCTCGCGTCCGCGCACCGCGATCTCGCGAACCCGGCCGACCGCGCGGAAATCGCGCGCCTCTGGGGCGTGCCCGATCTGCCGGCGAAGCCGGGCCTCACCGCGGTCGAGATGTTCGAGCGGCTCGCCGAGGGCACGCTGAAGGCGGTCTGGATCGTCTGCACGAACCCCGCGCACTCGATCCCGAGCCAGACGGTCGCGCGCGCGGGGCTCGAACGCGCGGAGTTCGTCGTGCTGCAGGACGCGTACGCGCACACGGGCACCGCGCCTTACGCCGACGTGCTGCTGCCCGCGGCCACGTGGGGCGAGAAGGAAGGCACGGTGACGAACTCCGAGCGGCGCATTTCACGCGTGCGCGCGGCGACGCAGCCGTACGGCGACGCGCGCGCCGACTGGCAAATCGCCGCCGACGTGGGCCGCCGGCTCGAAGCGCGGCTCGCGCCCGGCCGCCCGACCCTCTTTGCGCATGCGCACGCCGAAGCCGTGTGGAACGAACACCGCGCGACGACGGTCGGCCGCGATTGCGACATCGGCGGGCTGTCGTGGCCGCTGCTCGCGCGCGACGGCCCGCAGCAATGGCCGTTTCCGGCGGGCGCCGAGCGCGGGCTCGCGCGCCTGTACGCGGACGGCCGCTTTCCGACCGCCGACGGCCGCGCGCGCTTCGTGCCCGCGCCGTATCAGCCGGTCGCCGAGGCGCTCGACGCGCGCTACCGCTTCGCGCTGACGACGGGCCGCCTGCGCGACCAATGGCACGGCGGCAGCCGCACCGGCTCGGTCGCGAAACTGTTCGCACACGCGCCGCAGCCTTGCGTCGAGCTCAATCCCGGCGATTGCGCCCGGCTCGCGCTCGGCCCGCACGACTTCGTCCATCTGACGTCGCGGCGCGGCAGCGCGCTCCTGCCCGCGCGCGCCGACGACGCGATCGTCCCCGGTCAGGCGTTCGCGCCGATGCACTGGGGCGACGAATACGTGTCGGGCGTCGCGGGCAATCGCGCGGCGATGGGCATCAACGCGCTCACGACGCCCGCGCGCGATCCGTACTCGCAGCAGCCCGAGCTCAAGCACGCGGCGATCAAGCTGCTGAAGGCCGACCTGCCGTGGCGCTGGCTGATCGCCGCGCGCGTGCCGGCCGACGCGATGCTCGCTCGCCAGCGGGCCGCGCGCGCGTTCTTCGCGCGCTTCCCGTATGCGAGCTGCGTGCCGTTCGGCACCGACGGCTACACGGGGCTCGCGTGGCGCGTCGCCGCGTACGAGCCCGCGCCCGCCGAGCTGCAACGCGAAATCGAGGCGCTCTTCGAATTGCCCGCGCAAGCGGCCGACGTGATGAGCTACGGCGACGCGCGGCGCGGCACCGGCCGGCGCGTGCGAATCGTCGACGGCGCGCTCGTCGCGTTCTCGGTCGCCGGCGCGGCGGGCGCGACCGAGGACGGCGCGGCCGCGCTGCGCGAGTACGTCGAGAGCGGCGCGGGCGTCGGCGCGCTCGGCCGCCTGCTGCTGTTCGCGGGCCGCGTGCCGCTGCAAACGGCGCCCGCGCGCGGCCGCACGATCTGCAACTGCGTGGGCGTGAGCGAGCGCGAGATCGACGCCGTGCTGACGGCCGATGCGCCGTCCGCGGCGCCCGGCGAGCGGCTCGCGAACTTGCAAGAACGGCTCAAATGCGGTACTCAGTGTGGTTCCTGCATACCCGAGCTGCGCCGCCTGATCGCCGAAACCGCGACGGCCGCGGCCCCTTCCCCTCGATGACCGAAACCGACGCCAACGCCGCCCTGCCCGACCACTTCCCGTGCGCCCGCTTCATCAAGGAGATCGGGCGCGGACCGAACGGCGCACGCGCGCTGCCGTACGACGACGCGTTGGCGCTCTACCGCGCGATGCTCGACGGGCACGTATCCGACGTCGAGCTCGGCGCGATCCTGATCGCGTACCGGCTCAAGGGCGAGACGGCCGCCGAGCTCGCGGCGATGCTCGCCGCCGCGCAGGCGTCGTTCGAGCCGCTGCACGTGCAGGACGCCGCGTTCCACACGGTATCGATCCCGAGCTACAACGGCGCGCGCAGGCAGCCGAATCTCGTGCCGCTGCTCGCGCTGCTGCTCGCGCGCGAGGGCGTGCCGGTGCTCGTGCACGGCGTGACGGAAGACCCGGGCCGCGTGACGAGCGCGGAGATCTTCACCGAGCTGGCGATTGCGCCCGGCGGGTCGCACGACGAAATCGAGGACACGCTCGCCGAGCGCCGCGCCGCGTTCGCGCCGATCGACGTGCTCGCGCCGAAGCTCGCGCGGCTCCTCGCGCTGCGGCGCGTGCTCGGCGTGCGCAACTCGACGCACACGGTCGTCAAGCTGCTGCAGCCGTTCGAGCCCGCCGGGCTGCGGCTCGTGAACTACACGCATCCGCCGTATCGCGACAGCCTCGTCGAGCTGTTCCGCGAACACCCGGCGGCCGGCGCGGGCGGCGCTTTGCTCGCGCGCGGCACCGAGGGCGAGGCGGTCGCCGACACGCGCCGCCAGGTGCAGGTCGACTGGCTGCACGACGGCCGGTGCGAGACGGTCGTCGAACCGGTGCGCTCGTCGCCCGACGCGCCGCCCGTCGAGCTGCCCGCGTCGCGCGACGCGGCGACGACGGCCGCGTGGACCGACGCCGTGATGCGCGGCGAGATCCCGATTCCGGACGCGGTCGCGACGCAGGTCGAGACGATCGTGCGGCTCGCGCGGATCGTCGAATGAGCCGAATGAGCCTCGGAGCGCCGGCGGGCGGCGCGCCGCCCCCGGACATGCCGCCCGCCGCCTTCGAATACCCCGACGATTGACAGCCGCCGGCGACTTCGCATAGAGTTGTCGTCATGCGTTCCTTCCAGAACACCCTCCGAATTACCTCCGGCCGCCTAGCGCGGCCGCTATCGCTACGACTAGCGTAAAGCTGTCGTGGCGCCGCGTCGTCCCGGCGCGGTCCCTCCCCTAGCAGTTCCTCGCAGTTTCTTTCTCGCAGTTTTTTACAACCCGTAGTCGTCAGCTTTCGTTCGTCGATCCGACGGGCGAATCGCGAAGATTCCGCGTCGTCGTGCCATCGCGCATGCACGTGCGCAGGCGGCGCCCACCGGCGCGTCATGCCGTCCGTCTTCGCTCGCGACTTGACCGCCCGAGGCAACGATGAAGCGCAACCCCGCCGACAAATACCGACCGTTCGAACCCGTCCGCATCAACGGACGCCGATGGCCGAGCCGCACGATCGAGCGCGCGCCGATCTGGATGAGCACCGATCTGCGCGACGGCAACCAGTCGCTGATCGAGCCGATGACGATCGAGCAGAAGCTCGAGTTCTTCGAAATGCTCGTCGCGATCGGCTTCAAGGAGATCGAAGTCGGTTTTCCGTCGGCGTCGCAAACCGACTTCGATTTCGTGCGCAAGCTGATCGACGAGCGGCGCATTCCCGACGACGTGACGATCGAAGTGCTCGTGCAGTCGCGCGAGGATCTGATCGCGCGCACGTTCGATGCGCTCGAAGGCGCGCCGCGCGCGATCGTGCACCTGTACAACGCGATCTGCCCGTCGTTCCGCCGCATCGTGTTCGGAATGTCGAAGGACGACGTGAAGGCGCTGGCGGTCGAGGGCACGCGCATCATCAAGGCGCACGCGCAGGCGCGCCCCGGCACGCACTGGACGTTCCAGTACTCGCCCGAGACGTTCAGCATGACCGAGCTGTCGTTCGCGCGCGAGGTCTGCGACGCGGTCGCGCAGACTTGGCGGCCCACGCGCGATCACAAGATGATCGTGAACCTGCCCGCGACCGTCGAGGCCGCGACGCCGAACGTGTTCGCCGACCAGATCGAATGGATGGACCGCAATCTCGGCTACCGCGACAGCATCGTGCTGTCGGTGCATCCGCACAACGATCGCGGCACCGCGGTCGCGGCGGCCGAGCTCGCGCTGCTCGCGGGCGCGGACCGCATCGAGGGGTGCCTGTTCGGCAACGGCGAGCGCACGGGCAACGTCGATCTCGTCACGCTCGCGCTGAACCTCTACACGCAGGGGATCGATCCGGGGCTCGATTTCTCGGACATCGACGCGGTGCGCCGCGTCGTCGAGCGCTGCAACCAGATTCCCGTGCATCCGCGCCACCCGTACGCGGGCGACCTCGTCTTCACCGCGTTCTCCGGCTCGCATCAGGACGCGATCCGCAAGGGCCTCGCGCGGCAAAAGCCCGACGCGATCTGGGAAGTGCCGTATCTGCCGATCGATCCCGCCGATCTCGGCCGCAGCTACGACGCGGTGATCCGCGTCAACAGCCAATCCGGCAAGGGCGGCGCGACGTACCTGCTCGAGCGCGGCATGGGCTTCGCGCCGCCGCGCCGCGTGCAGATCGAATTCAGCCATGCGGTGCAGGCGCTCGCCGACGCTTCGGGCGAAGAAGTGACGGGCGACGCGATCTGCGAGCTCTTCACGCGCGAATACCTGCGGACGATGGGCCCCGCCGCGCGCGCGGGCGCGTCGGCGAGCTGGCATGACCGCGAAATCGCGCTCGCTCGCGCGGACGACGCGCCAGGCGCGGCGCGGCAGGCCGCGGCCGCGTTCGCCGCGGCGGCGGGCGTCGCGATCGGCGTCGCGTCGTGCGAAGTCGAGCGCACCGCGAGCGGCGACACCGTGGTGTTCGTCGGCGCGAAGGTCGGCGACGCCGCGCTGCGCCACGGCGCCGGCGTGCATCGCGATCCGGTCGCGGCCGCGACGGATGCGGTCGCGAGCGCGATCAACCGCTCGGCGTGGAGCTGCGACGAGCGGCGCGCGGCCGCCTGACGCCGCGCGCAACGGCGGGCGAACGACAGGCGGACGACAGGCGGACGAACCTCGCGCGGCGCACGCCGCCGCGCGACAACCGGTGCGACGCGCGATCCGCGGCGCGCCGGCGCACGCCGGGCGGCTCACGAAACCGCACGGCGACGAAGGGCCCCGACGAGGGGCCGGAAGAACGGCCGAGAACGACGGCTGAGAAAAACGGCTGAGAAAAACGGTCGAGAAAGGACCAGGAAAGAGGCGCAAAAGCAGGCGGCGATTGCAGGCGGCAGTTGCGTGCGGGCTGGCGGACGAACGCGTGCTTCGCGCCCATGGCCCGTTCACGCCGATAGCGGGGCGAAGAAACGGCAATAAACGGGGCCTTAGCCCTCGGTCGCGCAGCGCGTCGCCTGCCATGCGAGCAGCCGCCAGCGGCCGCTTTCCTGCGTCTGAATCGCGGTGTAGGCGATCGGGAACACGAGGCCGCCGTTGTTCGTCTCCATCTCGATCAGCGCGCGCCCCGCGACGACGCACGTGGCATCGCCGACGGGCAGCACTTCCTGCGACTGGATCTCGATCTGCCGATAGCGACGGCGCCCTGCCGTGATCGCGTCGATGAACTGCTGCTTGGTCTCGCGTTTGCCGTTGGTGTGCACGTAATAGACGTTGTCGGACAGCAATGCGTCGAGCGCCTCGCCGTCGCCGTCGACCATCGCACGAAACCGGTCGCGCTCGAGCGCGCGAATCGCATCGATCACCTTTGCCGCCATCGCCATGCTCCTCGACTGCATGCGCGCGTCCGGCGCGCCGATCAGAAGTTGTATTGCACGTAGAGCTGGCTGAAATTTATACCAGGATTCGGGTCTTTGATACCCGCGTTCGACACGTGCTGTAAACGGACACCCGCTTGATACTGCTGACGATTGCCGAATTGCGCGCCGATGCCGACCATGTCGGCGAACTGGAACGACGTCGACATCGAATAGTTCTGGGAGATCGTCGGATGCGACAGGAAGCGCACGCCGGCGCCCACCTCGACGAACGGCCGCACGTAGCCCGCGCTCTTGATGAATCGTATGATCGGCGTCGCGCCGACTTCCCAGACGCTGTCGTTGATCGCGTGATCGCCGGTATAGCGCCAGTAAGACACGTGCCCCTCGGCGACGAACGCGAAGTGCCAGCCGCCGATTTCCCACCAGGTCCAGTTCGGGTCCCAGACCACGCCGATGTCGCCCTTCTTCATGTCGTGATCGGCGACGCCGCCGCCGAGCTGCAATCCCCAGCGATCCGCGAAGGCGGCCCCGGAACCGCCGGCGAGCGCCGTTGCCACTGCGATCTGCACGATGATCCGCCCCGCCCGACCGCCGTTCTTATCGTTCATCTCTTTCTCCAACTTCTCTGGTTGAATAGAGCCTCGCCGCAATTCACACGCTGGGGCTCGAGAGAACAGCATCTTATGGTAAAGGACTTTTTCGATCGGCACCGTCTGACGAAATGGTTTTCTGCCGAATTGACAAGAATCAGGAACCTTTACCTGAAATGCCCGTAAAACAAACACTTACGGACAGCGGGCGCGGGCAGTGCCGCAGAAAGAGCTATCGCCCCCTCAAAAGCGATAGCAATTCGGGAACTCCGACGACCCTGTTCCTTCTAAGGATTAGCACTCCGCTAGATGGAGTGCTAAGATTCATCGAGGAATCGCCCCGGCAATGGGGCTCGTCCCTGATTCCAAAGGAGTTTTCTACGTGAGCAACGCATTGACCCTTCCGAACACTTTGCGCCCGGCGTCCGCTAAGGCCGCATCGGCAGGCTCGCTGGCGCTCGCATCCCACTCGATGCTGCCCGGCCAGCTGGGCAACATCGACGCCTATATTCAGGCCGTGAACCGGATTCCGCTGCTGACGGCGGAGGAAGAGCGTCAGTACGCGACCGAATACCACGAGGACAACAACCTCGACGCCGCGCGCCGGCTCGTGCTGTCGCACCTGCGGCTCGTCGTGTCGATCGCGCGCAACTATCTCGGCTACGGCCTGCCGCACGGCGACCTGATCCAGGAAGGCAACATCGGCCTGATGAAGGCGGTCAAGCGTTTCGATCCCGCCCAGAACGTGCGCCTCGTGTCGTACGCGATCCACTGGATCAAGGCCGAGATTCACGAATACATCCTGCGCAACTGGCGCACGGTGAAGGTCGCGACGACGAAGGCGCAGCGCAAGCTGTTCTTCAACCTGCGCAGCCACAAGAAGGGCACGCAGGCGTTCACGCCGGAGGAAATCGACGGCCTCGCGCAGGAGCTGAACGTCAAGCGCGAGGAAGTAGCCGAGATGGAAACCCGCCTGTCGGGCGGCGACGTCGCGCTCGAGGGCCAGATCGACGACGGCGAGGAGTCGTACGCGCCGATCGCCTATCTCGCCGATTCGCACAACGAGCCGACCGCCGTGCTCGCCGCGCGTCAGCGCGACATGCTGCAGACGGACGGCATCGCGCGCGCGCTCGAATCGCTCGACGCGCGCAGCCGCCGGATCATCGAGGCGCGCTGGCTGAACGTCGACGACGACGGCTCGGGCGGCTCGACGCTGCACGACCTCGCCGCCGAATTCGGCGTATCGGCGGAGCGCATCCGCCAGATCGAAGCGAGCGCGATGAAGAAGATGCGCACGGCGCTCGCCGCGTACGCGTAAGCGCGCTCAAACCCGAACATCCGGCCCGCCGCGGCCGCGCCGAAACGAAAAAGCCCGCTGTCCGACGACAGCGGGCTTTTTTGTGTGCCGCGAAACCGTGCGCGACGCGCGCATGCTTGACCAACATTATGAAAAATTTCATCCGGCGCATCGCGATTCGCGCAGATCTTGAGCCAGCTCAAGTTTCTGCGATCGCTTCGCGACGGAGTGCCGCAGCGCGGCACTAAGGGTTTTCCGGGACGCCTCCTACAATTGGGAGGACCGGCCAACAGATGCAGCGCGTATGCGAAACGCGTCACGAGACCGGCCAGTTTTGCGCCAACCGCGTTATCCCGGACATCATGGCTTTGACTCTCGTCAACAAAAAGGCGTCGCCCCACGACACGCCGCCCGCCCCTCGGGCGGGCTGGCGCGCTCGGGTCGCCGCCTGGGCCCGTGGCCCGACCCTCGCGCGCGACCTCTCGATCGTGCTGCTCTTCAAGCTGATCCTGCTCGTCGCGCTCAAGTACGCATTCTTCAACCATCCGCAGGCCGAGCACATGTCGTTGCCGCCTGCCGTCGTCGCAGCAAAGCTGCTGTCGGCGACGCCATACGCACCCACTCAGGGAGACCGCCATGATAAGTAGCGAAGTCGTCGATCTGTCGCGTCTGCAGTTCGGCATCACAGCGCTCTACCATTTCCTCTTCGTCCCGCTCACGCTCGGCATGTCCTGGCTGCTCGTCATCATGGAGTCCGTCTACGTGATGACCGGCAAGCAGGTCTACAAGGACATGACGCAGTTCTGGGGCAAGCTCTTCGGGATCAACTTCGCGATGGGCGTGACGACGGGGATCACGCTCGAATTCCAGTTCGGCACGAACTGGTCGTACTACTCGCACTACGTCGGCGACATCTTCGGCGTGCCGCTCGCCGTCGAAGGGCTGATGGCGTTCTTCCTCGAATCGACGTTCGTCGGCCTGTTCTTCTTCGGCTGGAACCGCCTGTCGAAGGTCCAGCACCTGATCGTCACGTTCCTCGTCGCGCTCGGCTCGAACCTGTCCGCGCTGTGGATTCTCGTCGCCAACGGCTGGATGAACAACCCGGTCGGCGCCGAATTCAACTACCAGACGATGCGCATGGAGCTGTCGAACCTCTTCGACGTGATCTTCAACCCGGTGGCGCAGGTGAAGTTCGTGCACACGGTGTCGGCCGGCTACGTGACGGCCGCGATGTTCGTGCTCGGCGTGTCCGCGTGGTATCTGCTGAAGAAGCGCGACACCGACTTCGCGCTGCGCTCGTTCGCGGTCGCCGCGGGCTTCGGCCTCGCGTCGACGCTGTGCGTGATCGTGCTCGGCGACGAATCCGGCTACACGACGGGCGAAGTGCAGAAGATCAAGCTCGCCGCGATCGAATCCGAATGGGAAACGCAGCCGGCGCCCGCGTCGTTCACGCTGATCGGCCTGCCGAACCAGGCCGAGGAGCGCACCGACTACGCGATCAAGATCCCGTATGCGCTCGGCCTCATCGCGACGCGTTCGATCGACGAGCCGGTGATCGGCCTGCGCGAGCTCGCCAAGCGCAGCGAAGAGCACATCCAGAGCGGGATGATCGCGTACGGCGCGCTGCAGAAGCTGAAGGCGGGCGACACGAGCGCCGAGACGAAGTCGACCTTCGACCAGCACAAGCAATATCTCGGCTATGGCCTGATGCTCAAGCAGTTCACGCCGAACGTGACCGACGCGACGCCCGAGCAGATCAAGGCCGCGGCCAAGCAGACGATTCCGCCCGTGGCGCCCGTGTTCTTCTCGTTCCGGATCATGGTGTTCCTCGGCTTCCTGTTCCTCGCGACCTTCATCGCCGCGTTCTGGTTCTGCGCGCGCCGCGAGCTGCTGCAGGACAACCGCCGCTGGTTCCTGCGCTACGCGGTGTGGGCGATTCCGCTGCCGTGGCTCGCCGCCGAGTTCGGCTGGGTCGTCGCCGAAGTGGGCCGCCAGCCGTGGACGATCGCGGGCATCCTGCCGACGCACCTGTCCGCGTCGAGCCTCACCGCAACCGATCTGTACCTGAGCCTCGCGGGCTTCATCGTGTTCTACACGGCGCTCTTCATCATCGAGATCACGCTGATGTTCAAGTACGCGCGGCTCGGCCCGTCGTCGCTGCACACCGGCCGCTATCACCACGAACAGGAGAAGCGCCGGCTCGACCAGGCCGTCGCCGGCTCGGCCGCCTGACGCCGCCATCGAATTCGCACAAGGAATCGTCATGGACTATGCAACTCTCAAAGTGATCTGGTGGCTGCTCGTCGGCATACTGCTCGTCGGCTTCGCGCTGACGGACGGCTTCGACATGGGCGCGGCCGCGCTCCTGCCGTTCCTCGGCAAGACCGACGACGAGCGCCGCATCATCGTCAACACGGTCGGCGCGACCTGGGAAGGCAATCAGGTCTGGCTCATCACCGCGGGCGGCGCGATGTTCGCCGCGTGGCCGCTCGTCTACGCGGCGTCGTTCTCGGGCTTCTACTTCGCGATGCTGCTCGTGCTGTTCGCGCTGTTCTTCCGGCCCGTCGGCTTCGACTACCGCAGCAAGCGCGACGATCCGCGCTGGCGCGCGGGGTGGGACTGGGCGCTCTTCGTGGGCGGCTTCGTGCCCGCGCTCGTGTTCGGCGTCGCGTTCGGCAACCTGCTGCAAGGCGTGCCGTTCGCGTTCGACACCGACATGCGCGTCACCTATCACGGCAGCTTCTGGGCGCTGCTGAATCCGTTCGCACTGCTCTGCGGGCTCGTGAGCCTCACGATGCTCGTCGCGCACGGCGCCGCGTTCGTCAAGATGAAGACGGACGGCGCGATCGCGAAGCGCGCGTCGATCGCGCTGCGCGTGTCGTCGCTCGTCGCCGTCGTGCTGTTCGCGCTTGCGGGCGCGCTGATCGCATCGTTCATCGGCGGCTTCGAGATCACGCAGGCGGCGCCCGTCGACACCGTCGCGAATCCGCTCCTCAAGCAGGTTTCCGCGGCCCCGGGCCTCTGGCTCGTGAACTACGGCCTGTATCCGTGGATGATCGCCGCGCCCGTCGTCGGCATCGCGGGCGGCGTGCTCGCGATGCTGCTCGCCGGCTCGAAGCTCGAGAAGACCGCGTTCATCTGCACGGGCCTCATGATCACCGGCGTGATCCTGACGGCGGGCTTCTCGATGTTCCCGTTCATCATGCCGTCGTCGCTCGATCCGAAGAGCAGCCTGACGGTCTGGGATTCGACGTCGAGCCGGCTCACGCTCGAAGTGATGCTCGTCGCGGTAATCGTGTTCCTGCCGATCGTCCTGCTCTACACCGGCTGGGTGTATCGCGTGCTGCGCGGCAAGGTGACGCCGCGCGCGCTCGAGGAAAACCGGCACTCGATGTATTGATGTCCGGCCGGCCGCCGCGTGCGCCGCATCGTGCGGCCGGCTTTTCGCAAGATTGTCGCAAGTTTCGAAGGAGTCGGATCATGTGGTACTTCAGCTGGATTCTCGGCATCGGCGTCGCGCTCGCGTTCGGCATCATCAATGCGATGTGGCTCGAAGCGCGGCAGAAACGCGACGCTTGAGCGCCGCGCGCGCGTCGGGCCGGTTCAGCGCGGCGGCGACGCGGCGGTGCGGCGGACGCGAGCGGATGTCGTTGTGCGTCGTTCGTTGTTCGTTGTTCGTTGTTCGTTGTTCGTTGTTCGTTGTTCGTCGTTCGTCGTTCGTCGTGCGTCGTGCGTCCGGCGCTGGTTCGCTCCGGATGCAAAGCGCGCGTCGCCATGAAGCAGGACACGCCCTCGCCTCGTGCGAGGGCTTTTTGTTTCTTGCCGTGCGCGCACGAAAAATACGCCCTCGGCGCGAATCGTCGCCGCGCGTCGGCCGCGGCGCGTATGGGCTGACGACGTCTTCGTCGCGCCCACCGCTCGCGGCCCGCGGCGACGCGACGCCGCGCGTTCCGGCGCGTCGCTTTCCGGCTATTTTCTTGCGGCGGACGAACCGCGCATCGGCTTCCTGTCCGCACGCATGCCGTTCCCGCCTTCGTCCTGCGCCGCCCCCTTCCCTTCACCGGCTGACCTGAACGGCGCTTCGTCGGCAATCTGCCTGCCTTCGCCGCAACGCGACGGCGCATGCCGGCGCATGCGTTTCAGGCGCGCCGAACGCGCCCGCCAACACGCCGTTCAATCCCCCCCTTTTTTACCAAACTCAATGCCAATCCGATTCCAAATTGATACCACTTGAACACCAATCGAAGGTTTCATAAGATCTTTTCACACGGTCGCTCACAGGCCGCATCCACACCGGTGGAGGAGACATGAAGAATCCCCGTTTCCGTTTGGCCGGCATCGTCGCTGCCACCCCGTTCGGGCGAGCCCGCGCGCGTCGCTTCGATTCGCGCGCCGCCACTCGCCCCCATGCCGCCGCACGCTCGCCGGCAGTGCGTCCCGCATCGTCGGCGGCGCGCGCCGCGCGGCCCGCGCATCTCGCGCTCGAAGCCTTCGTCATCGCGGCAAGCCTCGCGTCCCGCGGCTGCGCGGCCGCACGTCGTGCATGAGCACGCGCACGCCCGCGCGCCGTCGCCGCCCCGACCGGCACGACCGCCCCGAATCCGACCCGTGACGGGCGAACGCGCGCGAACGCTTCGCCCCTCGTTCGCTCGCGCGCGGCATCCGCGCCCCCTTTTCGCAGCTTCCTTGAAAGACCCGATCGCAGCGACGTATTTCCACGGCGTCGTATCACCGCTTTTTTCCAAGGAATTCTCATGAACCGAATCTCGCATTCCCTGTGCGCCGTGTTGCTCGCCGCGGCGGCGCTATCGCCCGCGGCTTCGCCCGCGCAATTGCCCGCGCGGGCCGACGCCCGCACGGCCCACACGGCCGCCACGCCCGCCGAGCTCGCGGCGCTGCTGGCGAACGGCCTCGCGGTACGCGTCGCCGTCGACAACAATCACGCGGCGTCGGCGGGCGTGCCGTGCGCCGACCTCGGCGCCGACTGGGCGAGCTGCGCGACGGGCCGCCTGATCCTGCAGAACCGCGGCCATCCGCAGATCACCGACGGCGGCTGGCGGCTCTATCTGCACAGCATTCGCCGGCTGCTCAGGATCGACCGCCCGGGCTTCACTCTGCGCCACCTGACGGGCGACCTGTACGAGCTGACGCCGCAGCCCGGCGCGATCAAGCTCGCACAGGGCGAGCGGATCGAATTGCCGTTCGTCGCCGAATACTGGCTGCGGCGCTACAGCGACGTGATCCCGCGCCCGTACGTCGTCGTCGACGGCACGCCGCCCGCGGTGCTGCGTTACGACGACACCGACGACGAACTGCGCTACGTCGAAACGCTGCCCGCCGACGCGCAGAGCAACTCGCCCGGCAACGCGCCGCCCGCCGCCGCGCAGCCTGTCGCGAACCGCGCGCTGCCGAGCGTGAAGCGGCAGCGCGCGCTGCCCGGCGCACTCGATCTGCGCGGCGTGGATCTGACGCTGCCCGAGCTTTCGTTCGCGCAGGTCGCGGCGCTGCGCGATCGCGCGGGCACGCTCGGCCTAGGCGGCGCGGGCACGCCCGTCTGGGGCGTCGTCGCGCCGCGCCGGCTGCCCGCCGACGTCGCGGCGCCGGGCGGCTACCGGCTCGCGATCGGGCCGCGCGGCGTGCTCGTCGAAGGCTTCGATCGCGCGGGGCTCTACTACGGCGTGCAGACGCTCTTCTCGCTCGTGCCGGCGGGCGGGGGAACGGTGCCGGCGATGCTCGTCGAGGATGCGCCGCGCTTCGCCCATCGCGGCATGCACGTCGATCTCGCGCGCAACTTCAAGCAGCCGGCGACGCTGCGCCGCCTGATCGACCAGATGAGCGCATACAAGCTCAACCGGCTGCATCTGCACCTGTCCGACGACGAAGGCTGGCGCATCGAGATTCCGGGCCTGCCGGAGCTGACCGACGTGGGCGCGCGCCGCTGCCACGATCCGAGCGAGACGCGCTGCCTGCTGCCGCAGCTCGGCTCCGGGCCGGACAACCAGTCGGGCGGCGGCTACCTGACGCGCGACGACTACATCGCGCTGCTGCGCTACGCGGCCGACCGTTTCGTCGACGTGATTCCCGAGATCGACATGCCCGCGCATTCGCGCGCGGCCGTCGTGTCGATGGAGGCGCGCTATCGCCGCCTGCACGCGGCGGGCCGCGAGCGGGAGGCGAACGCGTACCGCCTGCTCGATCCTCAAGACACGTCGAACCTGCTGACGGTCCAGTTCTACGACCGGCGCAGCGACTTGAACCCGTGCGTGCCGGGCGCGCTCAACTTCGCGTCGAAGGTGATCCGCGAGATCGCGTCGATGCACGCGGACGCACAAGCGCCGCTGCGGATCTGGCACTACGGCGGCGACGAAGCGAAGAACATCCTGCTCGGCGCGGGCTTCCAGCCGCTCGAAGGCGCCGATCCGGGCAAGGGCCGCGTCGATCTCGCCGCGCAGGACAAGCCGTGGGCGCGCTCTCCGGCGTGCGCCGCGCTTTTTCGGCGCGGCGAGATCAAGTCGATCGACGAGCTGCCGACGCGCTTCGCGAAACAGGTGAGCGCCGTCGTCAACGCAAACGGGATCAGCACGATGGCCGCGTGGCAGGACGGCATCAAGCACGCGAACGGGCCGCAGGATTTCAGCACGCGCGGCGTGATGGTGTCGCTGTGGGACACGATCTTCTGGGGCGCGTCCGACAGCGCGCGCGACCTGAGCGCGAAGGGCTACCGGACGGTGCTCGCGCTGCCCGACTACCTGTACTTCGATTTTCCGTACACGCGCAATCCGCGCGAGCGCGGCTACTACTGGGGCTCGCAGGCGACCGACGAGTACAAGGTGTTCTCGCTCGCGCCGGAGAACCTGCCGCAAAACGCCGAGGTGTTCGGCGATCGCGACGGCAATCCGTTCGACGTGACGAGCGCGGGCGCGGCGCCGCGGATCGAGGGCATCCAGGGGCAGGCATGGGGCGAGGTGATGCGCAACGGACAGTTCCTCGAATACATGGTGTATCCGCGCCTGCTCGCGCTCGCCGAGCGCGCGTGGCACAAGGCCGATTGGGAGCTGCCGTACGCGGCCGGCGTGCGCTACAAGCTCGGCGACACGCACCACGTCGACACGGCCGCGCTCGAACGCGACTGGGCAGGCTTCGCGACGGTGCTCAAGCAACGCGAGTTGCCGAAGCTCGAGCGCGCGGGCATCGGGTATCGCAAGCCCACCTTCACGCTGACGGGCGAATGACGGGCGGCCGGGCGGCGCGCCGCGTGCGCGTCGCCCGGCTCGCCGCGCGCCGTCCGTCTCGCAAGTCGCCGGCGATTTGCCGCGTCGCATCGCTCGTCGACGCACAATGCCATGCGCGCCGCGCGGACGCTCTTCGGCGAACCCGCGGCCCACGGTTCGGTTGCGCTCGGGACGCAGGAGGTCGTGACGTCGGCGGGCGGGATGTGCTTTTCGCTTTTCGCTTTTCGCTTTTCGCTTTTCGCTTTTCGCTTTTCGCTTTTCGCTTTTCGCTTTTCGCTTTTCGACCCTCGAGATTCGAGGTGCGAGCTTCGAGGTGCGAGGTGCGAGGTGCGAGGTGCGAGGTGCGCCTCCAACGTTCAACGCCCGAAGCGCGAAAACGACCCGCGCGAAACGCCGCGTCAAAGAAAAAACGGCTTGCGACAGCCGCAAGCCGTTTCCCGTATGGCGCGATCGAACCGAACCCGCGCCGCGGATTCGGCCGACCCACGTCGTCGCGTCAGGCGGGCTGCGCCGCCGCGCCGCCGTCCGTCGAAGGCAGGCGCACCGCCAGTTGCTGCGCGTAGCGCGCTGCCGCCGGGCCGCAAACGATGTGGAACGTGTCGCTCGCGACCCACGCGACGTCGAGCGTCGCGAGGCGCTGGCGATCGACCGCCGACGGATCGCGCACGACGACACGCAGGCGCGTCGCCGCGACCGCGTCGAGCGACGCGACGTTCGTCGCGCCGCCGAACACCGCGAGCCAGCGCGTCGGCTCCGGATCGAGCGGCCCCGCCTGCGCGCCAGCGGCCGATGCCGCAGCGCCGGTCGCGGCCGCGGCCGCCGACGCGGCAGCCGCCGGCGCGGACGACGCCGCACCGCTGCCGAGCGTCGTGCGAATCTCGTCGGCGATGAGGTCCGCCTCCGGCCCGATGATCACCTGCACGCTGCTGCCGCCGCGCTTGAGCACGCCGCGCGCGCCGATCGTGCGCAGATCCGCTTCGGACACCTTGCCGGGATCGACGACGGACAGACGCAGGCGCGTCGTGCACGCGTCGACGACCGACAGGTTCGCCGCGCCGCCAAGCGCCGCGATGTAGCGCTGCGCGCGCGGCACGGCGGCGCCCGCCGTCGGCGCGACGAAGCCGCCCGACGCGAACGACTGCACTTGCGCGTCGGCGCCCGCCGGCTCGCGGCCCGGCGTGGCCATGTTGAACTTGCGGATGCAGAAGCGGAACAGGCCGTAGTACGCGGCGCCGTACGCAAGGCCGAGCGGAATCGCGATCCAGCCCTTCGTCGACAGCCCGTAGTTCAGCACGTAGTCGATCGCGCCCGCCGAGAACGTGAAGCCGAGCTTCACGCCGAGCAGCTGGCAGATCGCGAGCGACAAGCCCGTGAGCACCGCGTGGATCACGTACAGCACCGGCGCGAGGAACATGAAGCTGAATTCGATCGGCTCGGTCACGCCCGTCAGGAACGACGTGAGCGCCATCGAGAACAGCAGGCCGCCGACCACCGCGCGGCGCTCCTTCGGCGCTTCGTGGAACATCGCGAGGCACGCGGCCGGCAGGCCGAACATCATGATCGGGAAGAAGCCCGCCATGAAGCTGCCCGCGCTCGGATCGCCGGCGAAGAAGCGGTGCAGATCGCCCGTCACCGCCGCGCCGCCCGACGCCGGCGCGAACGTGCCGAACACGAACCAGACGAGCGAATTGATGATGTGGTGCAGCCCCGTGACGAGCAGCAGACGGTTCAGGAATCCGTAGACGAACGTGCCGATCGCGCCCGCCGTCAGCAGCCACTGGCCGACCGCGTCGATCGCGTGCTGAACCGGCTGCCACACGTAGCCGAACACGATGCCGAGCACGACGCACGCGAGCCCCGTGATGATCGGCACGAAGCGCTTGCCGCCGAAGAACGCGAGGTAGTCCGGCAGCTTGATGTCCTTGTAGCGGTTGTACAGCAGCCCCGCGACGACGCCCGCGATGATCCCGGACAGCACGCCCATGTTCAGCTTCGGATCGATGTCCTTCATGATCGCGACTTCGATCAGATAGCCGATCGCGCCCGCGAGCGCCGCCACGCCGTTGTTATCCTTCGCGAAGCCGACCGCGACGCCGATCGCGAAGAGCAGCGGCAAGTTGTCGAAGATCGCGCCGCCCGCGTCGGCGATCATCTTGATGTTGAGCACGTCCTGCTGCCCGAGGCGCAGCAGGATGCCCGCCACCGGCAGCACCGCGATCGGCAGCATCAACGCCCTGCCCAGGCTCTGTATTTTCAGAAACGGATTCCCGTCCATTCGATCCTCCAATCCTTATCGTGTCTCGTCGTTGAATAATTGATCGGCTCTGTTGATTGAAACGCGCTTCGAACGCGCGCGATTGCCCGGACGGCGGACGTGCGTCAGTCCGCCGGCCAGATTTCGCGGCTTGCTGCCCTCACCGCCTGCGCCGATTCGAGCGCGAGCAGGTCTTGCGCGCGCTGTCGGCACAGCTGGTAATCGAGATGGCGCACCTGCGCCTTGATGCCCGGCACCGCCCCCGGGTCCACCGACAATTCCGTCACGCCGAGGCCGACGAGCACCGGCACCGCGACCGGATCGCCGCCGAGCGCGCCGCACACGCCGACCCACTTGCCATGCTTCTGCGCGCCGCGCACGGTCGCGTCGACGAGCCGCAGCACGGCCGGATGCAGGCCGTCCGCCTGCGCCGCGAGATCCGCCTGGCAGCGGTCCATCGCGAGCGTGTATTGCGTGAGGTCGTTCGTGCCGATCGACAGGAAATCCGCGTGCTTCGCGAGCTGATCGGCGAGGAGCGCGGCCGACGGCACCTCGATCATCACGCCGACTTCGACGGCCTGCGCGCGGCCCATCGCGCGCGCGAAATCGTCGATGCGCTTCCTGATGCGCACGAGCTCGCCGACGTCCGTCACCATCGGCAGCAGGATGCGCACCGAGCCGAACGGCTTCACCGCGAGAAGGCCCTGCAGCTGATCGTCGAGCAGATCGGGGCGCACCTGCGCGAGACGAATCCCGCGCAGGCCGAGCGCCGGGTTCGGCTCGGGCGGCAGCGTCAGGTAATCGACTTCCTTGTCCGCGCCGACGTCGAGCGTGCGGATGATCGCGGTGCGGCCTTGCAGCGCGTCGACGATCGATTGATAGCTCTGCTGATGCTCGGACGTCGTCGGCGCGGCCTGCCGATGGATGAACATCAGCTCGGTGCGCAGCAGGCCGATCGCGTCGGCGCCGTTGTCGACGGCGACGCGCGCGTCGTCGAGCGTCGCGATGTTCGCGGCGACTTCGATCTTGTGACCGTCGCGCGTGACCGCCGCTTCGCCCGACATCCGCCGGTTCGCCTCGCGCACGCCGGCAAGACGCTGCCGCTCGTGGCGCGCGCGCTCGACGTCGAGCGCGGTCGGCGCATATTCGAGGCGGCCCGCGCTCGCGTCGACGACGACCTGCGTGCGCTCCGGAATCGCATAGAGCGCGTCGCCCACCGCGACGAGCGCCGGAATGCCGAGCTGGCGCGCGATGATCGCCGCATGCGAGGTCGCGCCGCCGCGCGCCATCACGAGCGCCGTCACGCGCTCGCGATCGAGCGACGCCAAATCGGAAGGCGTGAACTCCTCCGCCGCGAGCACGGCTTCGGCGGGCAGCTCGCGCACGGTCGCGCTCCCGTAGCCGAGCGCGCGCAGCACGCGCTTGTCGATGTCGCGCAGATCGGCCGCGCGCTCGGCGAGGAGCGCGTCGTCGACATCGGCGAGCACGGCCGTCTGCGCGCGGATCGTCTCGCGCCACGCGAAGCCCGCGCTCTTGCCGAGGCTGATCAGATCGCGCGCGGCGTCGACAAGCGCCGGGTCCTCGAGCAGCACGCGATGCACGGCGAAGATGCCCGCTTCGCCGATCGCGCCGCGCTGCGACGCTTCGCGCACCGTCGCCTCGAGCTCCGCATCGACGGCGGCGAGCGCGCGGTCGAGCAGACGGCTCTCTGCCGCGGGCGTGCCGCTCGCGAGCTCGGGCGGCGTGATGTCGGCGTCGTCCCCGCGCACGAGCGCGCCGACCGCGATGCCGGGCGCCGCGCACACGCCCGCGAGCGTGTTCGGATCGAGCGGCGCGCGCCCGATGCCCATGACGACGGGCGCGGGCGACACGACGCGCGCCGGCTTCTCCTCGGCTTCGCCGTGCGTTTCGCGCAGCAGCTCGCTCGCCACCAGCTCGACCGCCTTCGCGGCGTCGCGGCCCGTGGCGACGAGCTCGACCGTCGCGTGCTCGCCCGCGCCGAGGCCGAGCAATCCGACGACGCTTTGCAGCGCCGCCTTGCGTCCGTCGAAATGCACTTCGACGTGCGCGTCGAGCCCGCGCGCCGCTTCCCGCGCGCGCGCGGCGGGCCGTGCGTGCAGGCCGCCCGGCTGCGTGAGCGTGATCGACTTGCGCGCGTCGGCGGCATCGGCCGAGCCCGCCGCGACACCCGCACCTGCACCCGCACCCGCGCCGGCGACTGCCCCCGCCGCCGCGCCGCGCGCACGCAGCGTGAGCAGCATCGTCTCGCCCGCCTTCACGACGCCCGCGCCCGCGCGCCCGACGACTTCGAACGCGTCCGAATTCGCGATCGCGATCACCGACACGAGGCTGTGCGCGGCGCGCGCGATCGCGTCCTGATCGAATTCGATCAGCAGATCGCCCGCCGCGACGCGCGCGCCTTCCGCGATCTTCGTCGAGAAACCGAGCCCATTCAGCTCGACCGTGTCGATGCCGATGTGCAGCAGGATCTCCGCGCCGCCGTCGGCCGCGATCGTCACCGCGTGGCCCGTGCGCGCGACGTGCGACACGATGCCCGCGCACGGCGCGACGAGCCGGCCCTCGAGCGGATCGACGCCGATGCCGTCGCCGAACATGCCGCCCGCGAACACGGGATCGGGCACGTCGGCGAGCGGCACGACGGGGCCCGTCAAGGGAGAGACCAGCACGATCTGGTCGTGGGATGCATGCTTCAACTGTGACTCCTCGGCGCGTCTCATGGCTGTTTCGTCTCGTCGGTGATCGTCAGTGTGTTTCGGTGACTTTGTGCAGATGGCGCGGCGCATCGGGATCGCGGCCGCGTGCGGACGCGAGCTCGGCCGCCATCACGTAGAACGACAGGATCGCGGCGATCGGATCGAGCGCCGCGTGCGCGGTGCGCGCGAGCGGCAGCGTCGCATCGGGCATGCCCGCGGGCGCGGCGAGCAGCACGCGCGCGCCGCGTGCGCGCATGTCGCGCGCGAGCTGCAGCAGGCCCTCCTGCTCGGGCCCGGGCGGCGCGAACACGAGGAGCGGATAGTCGCGGTCGATCAGCTCCATCGGGCCGTGCCGCACTTCGGCGCTCGAGAACGCCTCGGCCTGGATGCCCGACGTTTCCTTCAGCTTGAGCGCCGCCTCCTGCGCGATCGCGAGGCCGAGCCCGCGGCCGATCACGATCATCCGCTCGACGTCGCGCAGCTCGCCGACGGCGCTCGACCAGTCGAGCCGGCCCGCCTGCTCGAGCGCGTCGGGCAGGCCGCGCAGCGCGGAGACGAGCGCGGCGTCGCGCTGCCAGAACGCGACGAGCTGCGCGGCGAGCGACAGCATCGCGATGTAGCTCTTCGTCGCGGCGACCGACAGCTCCGGGCCCGCGAGAAGCGGCAACGGGTGCTCGCACGCGTCGGCGAGCGGCGACGGCAGCACGTTGACCGCGGCGACGGTAAGCGCGCCCGCTTCACGCAGCGCCGTCATCGTGTTGACGAGATCCGGGCTCTTGCCCGATTGCGAGAACGCGAGCGCGAGCTGGCCCTGCACCTTGAGGGGCGCCTGCTGCAGCGTCGCGACCGACATCGGCAGCGACGCGACGGGCACACCGAGGCGGCTCATCGTCAGGCTCGCGAAGTAGCTCGCCGCGTGATCGGAGCTGCCGCGCGCGACGGTCAGCGCGACTTGCGGCGCGTGCGCGGCGAGATGAAGCGCGAGCGCCTCGACGCGGCGCGTGTCCGCGAGCTGCGCGGCGACGACGCGCGCCGACTCGCGCGCCTCGTTAAGCATATTCGACAATCGATTCTCCTTCGACGTAGGTCGCAGTCAGGTTCAGTTCGCGATCGAACACGACGAAGTCGGCCCACGCGCCGCGCTCGATGCGGCCGCGATCGGCGACGCCGAGGTAATCGGCCGCGTAGCGCGACATCCGGTTCGACACATCGGCGATCGGCAGGCCGAGCGACACGAGATTGCGCAGCGCCTGGTCCATCGTCAGCGTGCTGCCGGCGAGCGTGCCGTCGGCCAGACGCACGCCGCCGAGGCACTTCGTCACGCGCTGGCTGCCGAGCCGGTATTCGCCGTCGGGCATGCCGGTGGCCGACGTGCTGTCGGTCACGACGTACAGCCGCGGAATCGCGCGCAGCGCCGCGCGGATCGCGCCCGGATGCACGTGCAGCAGGTCGGGAATGATCTCCGCGTACTCGGCGTGCGCGAGCGCCGCGCCGACGATGCCGGGATTGCGGTGATGCAGCGGCGACATCGCGTTGAACAGGTGCGTGAAGCCGCATGCGCCGTGCTTGAGCGCGGCGACCGCGTCGTCGTACGTGCCGAGCGAATGGCCGAGCTGCACGCGCACGCCGCGCGCGGCCATCTCCGAGATGATCTCGATGTGGCCGGCGATTTCCGGCGCGAGCGTGACGACGCGGATCGGCGCGATCGACAGGTACTTCAGCACCTCGTCGAGCACCGCGGACACCGCCGCGTCCGGCTGCGCGCCGAGCTTGCCGGGATTGATGTACGGGCCTTCTAGATGCACGCCGAGCACGCGCGAGCCGCCCGGCGTGCGCACGCGCGCGACGTCGCCGAGCTCCGCGACGACGCGCATCAGCTCGTCGCGCGGCGCGGTCATCGTCGTCGCGAGCAGGCTCGTCGTGCCGTAGCGCGCGTGCGTGCGCGCGATCGTCTCGATCGCGTCGCCGCCTTCCATCACGTCCGCGCCGCCCGCGCCGTGCACGTGCAGATCGATGAAGCCGGGCAGGACGTATTGCGCGTCGTTCTTCGACGGATCGGCCGCGTCGCCCGACAGCGCCGTGATCCGGCCGTTCTCGAACTCGAGCGAGCCGTGAATCCAGCCTTCGGAGGTCAGTATGTTTCCGGTCAGCATGACGTTCTCTGATATCTGGTGATGCGTATGGGATCGGTGCTGCTTACTGCTTGCGAGAGGGTTTGCGGGTCGTCCGGGCCGCCGCGGACAGTCTGTCGTGTCAGCGTTTCAGCTCGGCGACGAAATCGTAATAGTCGTCGCGGCAATAGGTTTCGGTCGCTTCGATCGCCCGCCGATCGGCGCCGTAACCGATCCGCGTGATGACGAGGAGCGCCGCGCCCGGCGCGAGGCCGAGCCACTGCGCGACGTCGGCCGATGCGTTCACCGCGCGAAAACGCTGCGACGCGCGCACCACCTCGACACCATGCGACTGCAGGTAGTCGTACAGCGAGCCTTCGAGCGCCTGCGGCTCGGGCACGCAGGTCGCGGGCAGCGTCGAGCGCTCGTACGCCATCACGACGCCGTCCGCGCGCCGCAGCCGCTCGAGGCGCGCGACCGTCGCGCCGGGCGACAGGCCGAAGCGCGCGATCTCGTCGCGGCTCGCGGCGCACAGGCTGCGCGCGAGCCACACCGAATCGGGCGCGAACCCGCGCTGGCGCATCTTCGTCGTGAACCCGGCGAGCCGCGACAGCGGATCGGCGACGCGCGGCGTGATGAAGCTGCCCGCGCCGCGCACGCGGCGAATGAGGCCCTGCTCGACGAGGAGCGCGAGCGCACGGCGCGCCGTGATCCGCGACACGCCCGCCGCCGCCGACAGCCCGCGCTCCGACGGCAGCGCTTCGCCGGCGCGCCAGGCGCCGCCGCGAATCGCGCCGGCGAGATTGCGGGCGAGCTGCAAGTAGAGCGGGGTGTCGCTGCGAGCGTCCGGCGTCAGCGCCGACCAGCCGATATCCATAGGTCTCCGGGTGCGAAAACGGAAGGGCGTCGTCCGAAAGCGAGGCCATTATATAACCAAAATAATACCAGTCAATTTATCGCCGGCGGCCCGCCGGAAATCGCGGAAACGGTTGCCAGACAAGGGAGACGGCACGCTCAAACCCTTTATTTACAAAGCGTTTTGGGCTAGGTATTTACCCGATGGCGTGAAGCCTCGTTGACGTGCGTCAGATGCGCCAACCGGTTTGGGAAGCCGTTCGATTGAGACCGAAATAGAACCAGTCATCCGTACTGGTATGTACGGCGGACGCCGCTCGCGGCCCGCGTCGGATGACGTCGTCGCGCGGCGAAAGCGGAGCGGCGCATCGGCGATTCCCGCGACGATCCGGGCCGTGCCTCGTGGGCCGACGCGCGGCCCGGGTGCCCGGGCGAAGCGAGACGAAGAAGGAGGACGAATGGAGGAAGCCGCGAGCGGCGCGGCGTGTGCGACCTGTGCGACGTGTGCGACATGCGCCGTATCGGACTCACGGGGCGGCGAGCGTGACGGACGCTTCCCGCGGCAAGCGAGCGCGCCGGAGGGCCGCGAGCCGCCGCGAGCCGGCCGCAACGCTCGGCAGCGTGCGGCGCGCCTCGGTCACTCGACGCCGACCGCGCTCTCGATACGCTGCGTCACGTGCGCCTTGTGCCATTCAACGAACGAGCGCGCGGCAAGCGACAGTCCCGCCTCGCGCCACATCAGCACCAGCTCGATCAACGCCGAATCGTCGATGAGCGGCACGTATGCGACGCCCGGCTTGCGCAGCGTCGAGACGGCCGAGGGCACGATCGCGACGCCGCGTCCCGCCGCGACGAGCGCGATCATCGTCGTCATCTGCGACGCGCTCGGCCCGCGCCGCGGCGTGAAGCCCGCCGCCGCGCAAAGGTCGAACGCCTTGCGGTCGAGCGTCGAGCCGTAGCCCGGTGGAAACAGCACGAACGGCTCGTCCGCGAGACGATCGACGGACAGCGACGCCTCGTCCGCCAGCCCGCATTCTTCGGACACCGCGACGACGAGCGTCTCGGCCGCGATCGTCTTGACCCTGCATCCCTCGTAGTCGTCGATGGAATTCTTCCAGCCGATGCCGATGTCGAGCAGGCCCTCCTTGATGCTGCGGCTCTGCTGCGCGGAAGAAGCCTCGACGAGCGACAGCTCGATGTCCGGAAACGAGCGCGCGAAATTGCGGATCAGCGTGCCGAACGCATCGCAAAGCGGCACCGAGCTCGTGTAGCCGAGCGCGACCTTGCCTTCCTTGCCGAGCGCCGCGCGCTGCGACGCGGCCTCCGCGCGATGCACCGCGTCGAGCACGTCGCGTGCGTGCGGAAGAAACAGTTCGCCTTCGGCGGTGAGCTTCACCGAGCGCGTCGAGCGATCGAACAGGCGCAAACCGAGTTCGCCTTCGAGCGCGGAAATGTGTCGCGTGAGCGGCGGCTGCGCGAGATGCAGCCGCTGCGCCGCCTTGCCGAAATGAAGCTCCTCGGCGACGACGATGAAATAGCGCAAACGTCGTAGATCGATCATCTTTTCGTTCCAAGTATCAATCTGTCGCAATTCGGTATTGGCATTAATCAGCCTTATTGGGCGAAACTACGCCTCGTCAACAGTTATCGATATTTCAGAAATTCGACAACCATTTATACCTTAATTTTCGCTAGACGTTTGTACAGTTTTCTTAGCGTGTCCGTTACGCACGATAATTCGCCTCCGGCGATCGAAGCCTGCCCACTATGCAGCCGGATCGGCCTTCCAGCGCGGTTTTATTGCGATCGACACAACGCCGCCCACCATTCCGGCAGCGAATGTTTCATTGACCGAAATTCGCCGCCACGCGTGTCGCAAATGAAATTCGGACCCGACATTTCATTTTTTGTATGGAAATTGTCAGGAAAACAGGCCAATAAGCCAAACAATCCGAATTAATTATTGCAAATCGAGTTTTAGCGGATTTTTAATAAAGGGGCAGTCAATGCGCGATTCCTCGTCGCTGATCGACAAGCTGTTGGCTCCGCTCGGAGAGGGGCGGATCTGCCGCGCGCACGGCATCGGCACGCTCGACGAGAGCGGCATCGAGCACGTGCTGTCCTATCGTCAACTGAGCGAGGCGGGCTTGCGCATGAGCGCCGCGTTGAACGCGCTCGGCGCGCGCGCGGGCGATCTCGCCCTCCTCGCGCTGCCCGCGACGAACGACTATCTCGCGCTGCTCGTCGGCTGCGTGCTGTCGGGCGTCGTGCCGTGCACGGTGCCCGCGCCGCTCAAGCGCGCGAACGGCGCGAGCCCGCAAGTGCTCGAGGTCGCCTGCCAGCTCTATCGTCCGACGTTCGTGTTCACCGCATCCGCGCACGTCGCCGAACTCGAGGCGCAACTGCGCGGCACGGGCGCGCGCGTGATCGACGTCGGCATCCTCCGCGCCGCGTCGACGGGCGCCGAGCCGCGCCTCGCGCCGCGCGGCCGCGACGATACGCACCACATTCAACTGACGTCCGGTTCGACGTCGCATCCGAAGGCGGCGATCATCAGCCACCGCAACGTCGAGAGCAACATCGCGGGCATCGCGAACGCGTGCGGCTACAGCAAGCAAGCCGCCGACAACACCGTGATCTGGCTGCCGCTGCATCACGACATGGGCCTCGTGAGCCTGCTGCTGCATCTGTACTACGGGACGTCGCTGCGGCTGATGCCGTCGATGAGCTTCGTGCGCAACCCGCTCGGCTGGCTCAAGCGCATCGCGCACACGCGCTCGACGATCGCCGTCGCGCCGACCTTCGCGCTGCGCTACTGCGTGCGCCGCTTCAACGCGGCGGCGATGGAGGACGCCGACTTCAGTCATCTGCGCACGTTCCTCGTCGGCGCGGAACGGGTCGACCGCGCGACGCTCGCCGATTTCGCCGCGACGTTCACGCCGTACGGCTTCCATGCGTCGGCGCTGCAGCCCTGCTACGGCATGGCGGAAGCGACGCTCGCCGTCACGTTGCACCGCTCGATCGACGCGCCGGCGACTCGGGCGTTCGCGCACGTGATCGCCGATCGCATCGACACCGCGGCGCTCGCGCAGCATCACCGCGCGACGCCCGTGCCCGACGGCCACGCCGGCGCGACCGACACGCTGCTCGCCGTCGGCGCGCCGCTCGACCAGATGGCCTACGAAATCCGCGATGCGCAGGGCCGCGCCGTCGCCGAACGCGACACGGGCGAGATCTTCATACGCGGCGCATCGGTCATGCAGGGCTACCTGCCGAGCGCCGACGCCCCCGCGCCGCAACCGTTCGACGCGCACGGCTGGTTCGCGACGGGCGACATCGGCTACGTGAGCGGCGGCCAGCTCTTCATCCTCGGCCGCAAGAAGGAAATCATCATCATTCGCGGAACCAACTACTTCCCGCACGAGATCGAGGAGACGATCGACGGCCATCCGGCCGTCTACAAGGGCGCGTGCATCGCCGTCGGCATCCACGACGAAACGCAGGGCACCGAGAACCTCGTCGTCCTCGTCGAGGCGCATGCGAATCGCGTCAACAGCGATTCGCGCGCCGAGTTGCAGACGCGCATGCAGCAGCGGCTCGGCTATTGCGCGCAACGCATTGCGTTCGTCGAGCCGGGCGCGTTGCCGCGCACGACGAGCGGCAAGCCGCAACGGCTGAAGGCGCGCGCGATGTTCATGAGCGGCGAGCTGCGCGAAATCGCGCCGCCGCCGTCGCGCCTGCCCGGCGTCGAGCGCCTCGCCCCGCAGCCATGACGGCCGCCGCCTCGCGATCCTCCCTCTCGCGCGCCGCCCACATACGACGTTCATCAACGCATGCCCGAACCCGATTGCCCATGATGCTCGACACCCTGCCCGACACGCATTCGCACCTCGACGCCGCCGATCTGCCGGCGCTCGCCGCGCAACCGATCCGCGACCGCCTCGAAGCGTTCGGCGCGCTGCCCGCGCCGCTCGACGCGCTGCTGCGCGCGAGCGCGACGCGCCTGCTCGACAGCGACATGATCATCGCGCAGCCGCGCACCCCGGCCGAGCCGGCCGACGCCGCGCGCGCGACCACGCCGCTGCGCTACGAGCAATCGGCCGAGACCGAGGCCACGCTCGAGCGAATCGCGCGCGAGGGCTTCGCCCCGCACTTCAAGCCGTTCATGCGCGGCTTCTCGCGCGTGATGTCGACGCTCTTTCTCACGCCGGAGCAGGACGCGAAGGTCGAGGCGCACCGCGCGGCCGGCCACCATCTGCGCTTTCTGATGAGCGACGGCGGCGGCCCCGCGCTCGCGGGCTGGCGCTCGACCGTGCGCGGCGAAAACGGCCGCACGGTGCTCGCGATCGACAAGGTGTGGGGCATCGAGGCGCATCGCGAAAGCATCGGGCTCGTGGCCGTGCGCGCGCCGGGCGCGTTCATGCCGGCCGCCTATCTCGTGTGGCCCGAGCAGTACCGCACGCTCGAGCGCGCCGCATGCGGCGAGCCGTTCCTCGAAGGCGGCCTGCAGCTCGGCAACGTGCGCGGCGAAGTCGAGACGACGCCCGAGGATCGCCTGCGCATCGGCGGCCCGAACGTGTTCAACAAGTATCTGACGATCGTGCGCCCCTATTTCGTGCGCGCGCTGATGGCGCACGTCGGCTGGCTCGCGCGCGCAGACCGGCTCGCGCTGTCGCCCGCGCACGAATCGGTCTGGCGGTTCGTCGCGCAAGGCGCGCGCACGCAGTCGCGCTCGACCGTGTACGGCGCCGACAGCGTGCAGCGCGTGCTCGCGCTCAAGTTCGCCGCGAACGAGCTGCTCGGCGAGCTGGTGCGCCAGGGCGCGGTGCGCCGCTTCGACGATCAGCGCGACCTGCTCGCGCTGTCGAAGATGGAAGGCAGCGCATACCGCTGCTACTACGAAATCCGGATGGGCGCGAAACGCGCCTGATCCGTCGTTCATCGTTGTTTCGCCGTGTTGTCTCCCTACTCGAAAAAGGAAACCGTCATGAGCACGCCCGCCACTGAAACGCTGCCCCTTCTCGCACGCGAGGTCGCGAAGATCCTGAACGTCGAGGCCGTCGAAACCAACGTCGGCATCGGCGAGCTCGGGATCGACTCGCTGAACATCGTCGAGCTGATCGTCTTTTGCGAGCAGTTGTACGGCTCGATCGATCCCGAAGCGCTGAACATCACGCAATACACGACGCTCGCGCAGCTCGACGCCGAACTGCGCGCGTCGCAGACGGCCGCCTGACGCGCGGCGCGAAAGCAGCACACGAGGCCGCGATGATCGAGCTCGCCCCCATTCCGGAACCCGCCGCGACGACGCTGACCGCCGCGCGCCTGCAGGTGCGCGCGCTCGCCTACCGGCGCGTCGCGGCGCCCGCCGCGGGCGGCGTCGACGACCTGCTGGACGCCGCCGCGCGGCTCGGCCGCCTGCTCGGGCGCGAGGCGCTGGCGTGCGCCGGTTCCGCGCGCGCGGGCGACGCGATCGACGACTACGTGGTGTGCTCGACGATCCTGTCCGGCCTGCTGATGGACGACTCGCCGCATCATGCCGCGTTCGCCCGCGCGATCGCATCGCACGGGCCGCGCGCCGCGGACTGGCTCACGCACGGCTACGAGTGCGCGAGCTGGGGCTATGTGTTGCGCGAGACGCTCGGCAAGGCGATGCATACCGGCACGCGACGGCTGCTGCTGCAGATCGTCGACGTCGACATCCATCGCTTCAGCTACTGGCTGAGCCATCCGCAATGGGGCGCATCCGGCTTCGGCATCTGCACGCTCGCGCTCGACGTCGCGCCGGGTGCCGACTGGCCGCTGCATCTGGGCGCGGCGCCGCCCGCGCACGCGCTCGCGATGCTGGGCCGCGCGCTTGCCGCGTTCGGCCGCGCACGGCCGGGCACGCCTGTCGCGCCGCCGTTCTTCAAGGAGGCGTCGCGCCGCGCGCTGCTCAAGTGCCTGGGCGACGCGCCTGTGCACCCGGACGGCCACGCACGCTTCGGCCACGCGTTCGGCAGCGACCCATGGATCTCGCTGCTGCTGCATCGCTGCGCGCCCGGCGCGCCGGCCGCGGCGCGTGCGATCGTCGGCTCGCTCGCGCTCAACGGCTACTTCGCGATCGCCGAGATCACGTACGGCGCCGACGCACGCTTTCGCCTGGACCCGGCATGACGCACTTCGCCACTCGCCGCTACCGGCTCGAACGCGCGCCCCGCGCACCCGTGCTCGTGCGCGCGTCGAGCTACGGCATCCCCGCTGCCACCACCGACGACTACGCGCGCCTCGCCGCGTATCAGCCGGATTCGACCGCCCCCGTGCTGCTCGACCACACGCAGTACGCGCGCTTCATGTCGGAGCTCGTCGACGCGCTGTGGCAGGCGCTCGGCGCCGATACGCGCGTGTACGTCCGGTTCCGGATGCCGTACAACGGCGCGCTGCCCGCGAACCTGCTCGATCCGCGCGTGCTGATCGGCAGCGGGCTCGGCTCGCAGATGGCGTTCTGGTCGCGCGTCGAGGCTCGGCCCGGCATAGGCATCGTCGACCGAATCCGCCGCGATCTCGACTACCCGGGCGACAACACGCTCGCCTTCGCCAGCGCGAGCGAGGAGCGGCTCGACACGCTGGAGGCCGCGCTGTTGCGCGACTGGCCGCGCTACGCGGTGCGGCTCGCGCGCGCCGACGGCGGCGCGGCCCGCCGCCCGGTCCGACCGGACGCCCGTTTTGCCTAACCGAACATGGAAGCCACTATGCAACCGTACGAAGACGCCGCCCGCGGCCATCGCTGGTCGATGCCCGTCGACGCGCTGATGATGAGCGACTACGAATATCGCGAGACCGCGCTGACGAACCTGTATCACAAGGCCAAGGCCGCCCAGTGGGACGTCAACCGCGACATCGACTGGAACGTGACGCTGAACCCCGACAACCCGCTCGGGATGCCCGACGGCATGCTGCTCGTGTTCGGCACCGATCTGTGGCACAAGCTCGGCGCCGCCGAGCGTGCGGAGATGCGCCATCACTGGCAGGGGTGGCTGCTGTCGCAGATCCTGCACGGCGAGCAGGCGGCGCTCATCTGCGCGTCGAAGCTCGCGAGCGCCGAGGAAAGCCTGTCCGCGCGCCTGTGCGCGGCGGCGCAGATCATGGACGAGGCGCGCCACGTCGAAGCGTACGCGAAGCTCGTCAACGAGAAGATCAGCGTGCGCTATCCGATGAGCCGCTCGCTCGAAGGGCTGCTGAAGGACACCGTCACGTCGAGCGCGCTCGACATCACGAACCTCGGGATGCAGGTGCTCGTCGAGGGGATCGCGCTGTCGACGTTCCAGACCGTCGTCGCGTTCAGCACCGATCCGTTCGTCAAGGATCTGTTCGCGCGCATCCAGCGCGACGAGGCGCGCCACTTCGCGGTCGGCCGGCTCACGCTCGCCCGCGTGTATTCGGACATGACGTCGGCCGAGCTGAAGGAGCGCGAGGAGTTCGTGAGCGAAGGCGCGTCGGTGCTGTACGAGCACCTGTGCGCGGACGACATCTGGGAGCCGCTCGGCTATTCGAAGCAGGCGTGCGCGCAGATGGTGCGCGAATCCGAGGTGTCGCGCGCGCTGCGCCGCTCGATCTTCCGCCGCCTCGTGCCGACGATCCGCGAGATCGGCCTGCTGACGCCGCGCGTGCGCCGGACCTTCGAGCAGCTCGACGTGATCGACTACGAAGACATGCCGCTCGCGATGGACATGTGACGCCATGCGCCAAGATCAAGCGAACCACTGGATCGGCATCGACGCCGCCGCATACGAGCTGCCCGACGCGGCGATCGACATCGACGCATGGGCGGCCCGCCATGCGTGGCCGCGCGCGCAGGTCGACGCGATCCTCGAATCGGGCTGCCGCTTCTTCCATGCCGCGCCGCAGACGAGCGAAGTCGAGCTCGCGTCGCGCGCGGTCGGCGCGCTCGTCGACGCGACGGGCATCGCGCCGTCGTCGATCGATCTGATGGTGCACGTGCACACGCAGACTTTCAGCATGCCCGCACCGCCGCGCAGCCTGCTCTACGAAGTCGCGCACGCGCACGGCATCCGGCCGCTATGGAGCGGATCGATCGCGCAGTTGAACTGCGCGTCGATCGCCGCGGCGATCCGCATGATCGACGCGCTGTTCGCCGCGTATCCGCAGGCGCAGTCGGCGCTCGTCGTGTCGGCCGACCGCGCGTACGACGAAGCGACCCGCCTGCGCCAGTTCTCCGGCATCCAGGGCGACGGCGCCGCATGCCTGCTCGTGACCCGCAACAGCCGCCGCAATCGCGTCGGCGGCATCGCGCTGCGCAACCAGGCCGCGTGGTATCCGGGCTCCGACTCGGCGAAGGAAGTCGAGCGCACGATGATTTCGACCGAATGGCTGCATACGCACCGGATCGTCGACGCCGCGTGCGCGCTGACGGGCCGGCCGATCACGGGCTACGAGCGCATCCTGCCGATCAACACGGATCTGCGCGGCTGGCATGCGCTCTGCCGCGCGCTGCGCGTGCCCACCGAGCGGCTGTTCGGCGAGAACGTCGCGCGCTGCGGCCACGTGTGCTGCTCCGATTTCGCCATCAATCTCGCCGACGACGGCCTCGCCGCGCTCGACGCGGGCCTGCACGTGATGGGCGTCATGCAGTCGAACGTCGGCGCGTTCGCCGCCGTCGCGCTGCATCCGCTCGCCGCCGATTCGTCGTCCACTCCCCCCGAGGCCTATGAACATTGACACGATCGGAACCGCGCCGCGCGCCGCGGCCGACGCCGACCACGCCGACTGGCTCGAAGGGCTCGACACGCCCTGCTACGTGTTCGACCCACAAAGCGTGCTCGCGAGCTACGCCGCGTTGCGCGCGGCGCTCGGCACGCGCGTCGTCGTGTCGCTGAAGGCGAACTCGCACGCGGATCTGTTCCTGCGCTGCGCGCACGCGTTCGAAGACGGCATCGAGCTCGCGAGCCAGGGCGAGCTCGACACCGTCGTCGGGCGCGGCAAGCACGTGAAGTACCTGAACAACCCGGCGATGGGCGACGCGCTGATGCGCGCGGGCATCGCGTCGCGCTGCCACTTCATCCTCGACGGGCCGGACATGGTGCGCCGCTTCGTCGCGCTCGCGTCCGGCAAGGAGACCGAGGACGTGATGCTGCGGATCAACGCGGGCGCGCTGCTCGGCGCGCATGCGCCGAAGTCGCTGCGCGACCATTTCGGCATGACGCCCGCGGAGGCGCTCGGCATGGCGAACCTCCTCACGCAGGCGGGCCGCCGTGTGGCCGGCCTGCACACGTTCGTCGGCTCGGGCAACTTCCGCGCCGGGCCGACGAAGGGCGGCGACGCGGATTCGGCCGATCTCGCATGGGCGCTCGCGCAGCTCGCCGAGCAGATCGAATCGCTCGTGCGCGCGCCCGTCACGCATCTGAACCTCGGCGGCGGTTTTTCCGAGAAAGGCCATGACGACGCGACCTTCGAGCGCTATCGCGCGCGCATCGCGCCGCTCGCGAAACGCTACACGCTCGTTCACGAAGCGGGCCGCGCGATCTTCGCGAACGCGGGCGTGTTCGTCACGCGCGTGCGCGCCGTCAAGGTCTGGGACGACCGCGTGATCGCCGTGTGCGACGGCGGCATGAGCCACAACTTCCTGCTCGCGAAGACGGAGGCGGTCCTGAAAACCTGGGAGGCGCCGACGCTCGTGCCGGCCAGCCCCGCCGACGCGCATCGCGCGCCGAACGCGCTGCCGGTCACGTTCGTCGGCAACACCTGCAACCGCGCCGACGTGATCGGCCGGCTCGAGCGTCATCCGCGGCTGCCGCAGCCGGGCGACTTCGTCGTGTTCTCGCAGTGCGGCGCCTATCACCACTCGTACACCGTGAGCGGCTTCCTGTCCCACAAGCCGGCTCAGGTCTATATCCGTCAGGCATGAGAGCGCCATGAATCCGCACATCCGACTCGTCGATCTTCTCGACTCCGCCGCGACGCAGCGGCCCGACGGCATCGCGATCGCCGATCCGCGGCGGCGCGTGCGCTACGCGCAGCTCGCGGCCGACGTGCGCCGCGTCGCCGCCGCGCTCGCCGCGTCCGGCATCGAGCCGGGCGAGCGCGTCGCGACCTACGCGCCGAAAGCGTACGAAACGATCGTGACGATGCTCGCCGCGAATCTCGCGGGCGCGATCATCGTGCCGATCAATCCGCAGCTGCGCGACCATCAGGTGCTGCACATCCTCGCCGACAGCGGCGCGCGCCTGCTCGTCACCACCGCGCCGCGCCTCGCGCGGCTCGCGGCGCGGCCGGCCGCGCTCGTCTGCTGGCGGGTCGACGACGTCGCCGCGCTGCCCGACGCGAACGACTACGCGGGCCACGCGCTCGCCGTCGATTCCGATCCGGCCGCGATCCTCTATACGTCCGGGTCGACCGGGCGCCCGAAGGGCGTCGTGCTGTCGCACCGCAATCTGACGGCGGGCGCCGAGAGCGTCGCCGCCTACCAGCGGCTCGCACACGACGACGTGATCCTCGGCGCGCTGCCGCTCAGCTTCGACGCGGGCCTGAGCCAGCTGACGAGCGCGCTCGCCGCGCACGCGTGCTACGCGCCGCTCGACTTCCTGCGCGCCGAAGAAGTGCCCGCGTGGTGCGCGCAGGTCGGCGTCACGTCGATCACCGGCGTGCCGCCGTTGTGGATGCAGCTCGCCGCGCTCGCGTGGCCCGACGGCCCGCGCCTTGCCGTGCGCCGCTTCGCGAACACGGGCGGCACGATGCCGGCGCCGCTCCTCGAACGGCTGCGGCGGGTCTTTCCGAACGCCGCGCCGTATCTGATGTACGGCCTCACCGAGGCGTTCCGCTCGACGTACCTGCCGCCCGACGAGGCCGCGGCGCGCCCCGGCTCGATCGGCAAGGCCGTGCCGAACGCGCAGATCCTCGTGCTGCGCGCCGATGGCAGCGAGTGCGACGCCGACGAGCCGGGCGAGCTCGTGCATCGCGGCGCGTTCGTGACGCTCGGCTACTGGAACGCGCCCGAGCTCACCGCGCAGCGCTTCCGGCCGCTGCCGCACGCGCGTCATCCCGTCTCGCTCGCCGACGTCGCGGTGTGGTCCGGCGACATCGTGAAGCGCGACGCGGACGGCTTTCTCTACTTCGTGTCGCGCGCCGACGAGATGATCAAGACGTCCGGCTATCGCGTGAGCCCGACCGAGATCGAAGAGATCCTGTTCGAGTGCGCGCAGACGCTCGAAGCCGTCGCGTTCGGCGTGCCGCATCCGACGCTCGGCCAGGCGATCGTCGCATGCGTGTACGGCCGCGGCGATCCCGCGCAATGCCGGCAGGCGCTGATGCAGGCGTGCCGCGCGCGGCTGCCGTCGTACATGGTGCCGCAGCACATCGACGTCGCCGGCGCGCCGCTGCCGCGCAACCCCAACGGCAAGATCGACAGGCCGCTGCTGAAAAGCGGCCACCTGTCGCGTTTCGACGTCGAGCCGCGCGCGGCCGCGCTCGGCTGAATCAGGTAACCAAGACCATGCTCACGATCCATCACACCGCCATCCGGCAGCCGTCCCGCCAAACGGTCGACGCGGCGCAGGCGGCCGGCCGCTATCGCTACGACGGCCGGCTCACGCCGAGCGCGATCCGCTTCGCGATGCCGTACGAACGGCTCGACTACGACGCGGACGCGTTCGCGCATCTGTCGCGCTCCACGCCCGCGTCGCTGCCCGTCGAGACGGACGGGCTGACGCTGTCGGATCTCGCGCTCGCGGCCGTGCGCGACGTCGTCGACGCGGCGGGCCCGAGCGCTCGCGAGTCGATCTCGCACATCGTCGTCGCGCAGGCGTCGCTCAACGAGCAGGCGGGCGAATCCGTCGCCGGCCGGATGCAGCATGCGCTCGAACTGAAGCACGTCGTGCCGTTCGCGCTCGGCCAGTGCGGCACGCTCGGCTTCTATACGGCGCTGCCGCTCGCGAGCGGCCTGCTGCGGCACGGCGGCCGGATGCTGTTCGTCGCCGCGGACAAATGGGTATATCCGTTTCTGCGCGCGTACGGCGACTTCGTCGCATACGGCGACGGCGCCGCCGCGCTCCTGCTGAGCGACACCGATGCGGACGACGGCGGCGGCAGCGCCGAAAGAGACGGCGAAAGCGACGGCGGAGAAGGCAGCGGCAGCAACGGCGGCGCGCGCGTGCTCGGCCACGCGCTCGCACACGGCGACGCGATCGCCGATCCGTGGGCGCGGCGGCCCGCCGAGCTCGAACGCGCGCTGATCGCGCCGACCGTCGACGCGGCGCGCGCGGCGCTCGGCGACGCGGGCGTCGACGCCGCGCAAATCGACTGCTTCGCGCCGAGCGGCTTCGGCGCGTCGTTTCGCACGGCGCTCGCGCACGCGCTCGCGATTCCCCCTTCGCGTCTGCAAACGCGCGACGGCGCCGAGCATCTGTCCACCGCCGATACGCCGCGCGCGCTCGCGCGGGCGCAGGCGTCGCTCGCGCCCGGCGAGCGGCGGCTCGCGCTCTTTTGCGACACCGCGCTCGCGGGCGGCGCCGGCGCGCTCGTTGCCGAGCTGCGCGGCGCGCACGCGGCGCCCCCGTCCACCCGAACCCGGTATCCGTCATGAGCGCCTATCAAGTCAGCCTGCGCGAACTGCGCTTCTTTCTCTGGGAACTGTTCGACGCCGAAACGGCGTTCCTCTCGCACGCGCCGTACCGAACGCACGACCGCGCTTACTACGACCGCCTCCTCGAGCGCGCGCGCGACTTCGCGCTCGAGATCGGCGAGAGCTATCGCGCGAGCGACATCGAATCGTGCTCGCTGCGCGAGGACGGCACGGTGCGCATCCCCGCCGATTTCCACGCGCTGTGGCCGCGCTTTCGCGACGAATGGGCGGGCCTGCTGTTCGACCGCCACTCGGCCGAAGCGGGCGACGCGCCGCACGCGGACGTGCCGATGGTCGTCAAGCAAGTGGTGTTCGAAATGCTGATGGGCGCGAACCCGTCGTTCATGACGTACGGCGGCTTCACGCATCCGGCCTGCAAGCTGCTGACGCTGCACGGCACGCCCGGGCAGAAGGCGCTGCGCAAGCCGCTCTTGCGCTACGACTGGGACGCATGCTTCTGCGCGACCGAGCCGCAGGCGGGCTCCGACATGACGGCCGTGCGCACGGCCGCGACGCCGCTCGGCGACGACGTCTACGCGGTGACGGGCGAGAAGGTCTACATCTCGGCCGGCATGCACGACCTGACCGAGAACACGCTGTATTTCGTTCTCGGCCGCATCGGCTCGGCGGCGCCCGGCTCGTTCTCGCTGTCGTGCCTGATCGTGCCGCGCTTCTGGCGCAACGAGGCGACGGGCGAGCTCGAACCGAATCACGTCGAATGCGTCGCGGTGCCGCGCAAGATGGGATTGAACGGCTGCGCGAACACGCATCTCGTGTTCGGCCGAAGCGGCACGACGCGCGCGCATCTGCTCGGCAACCGCAGGAACGTCGGCCTGCTGCAGCTCGTGCCGCTGATGAACCAGGCGCGCATGGGCACGGGGCTATTCGGAATCGGCGTCGCGTCGAGCGCGTATCTGCAGTCCGTGTCGTACGCGCGCCGCCGCGTGCAGGGCCGGCGGATCGACGCCGCGTCGGACGCCGCCGCGCCGCGCGTGCGCATCGTCGAGCACGGCGACGTGCAGCGGATGCTGCTCGACATGAAGGCGCGCGTCGAAGGATGCCGCGGCCTGCTCGGCAAGCTGACCGCGGCCGCGACGCGCGCGGCGATCCTCGAGGCGACGCCCGGCGCGGACCCGGCCGATATCGAGCGCGAGCGCAAGCTGCAACTGCTGCTCACGCCGATCTGCAAGGCGTTCATCTCCGATCAGGCGTGGCGCATCTGCGAGACCGCGATCCAGGTGCACGGCGGCGTCGGCTACACGGACGCGAGCCCCGTCGAGCAGAACGCGCGCGACGTGAAGATCCTGTCGATCTGGGAAGGCACGAACTACATCCAGGCGCAGGATCTCGTGCGCGAGAAGCTCGGCTTCGGCCGCAAGCCGCTGTTGCTGCGCTATTTCCGCGACGCGCTCGATGCGGGCCTTTCGCGCATCGAGCCCGATGCGCCCGAATCGTTCGCCGGGTGGTTCGCGCAGCTGCGCGACGCCGCCGACGCGCTCGAGCGTGCGCTCGCGTCGATCGCGCGCGCGGTGCAGGACGGCCACATGCACGCGAGCAGCCAGGTCTACACGCGCTTTCTCGAGATGTTCGGGCTCGTCGCGTCGGCATGGTCGCTGCTCGAAGCTGCTTGCGTCTCCGAGCGCCGCCTCGCGCAGGGCGCGGTCGCGGCCGACGCCGCGCAAGCCGCGTTCTATCGCGGCAAGGTGAAGGCCGCCCGCTACTGCTTCGCGAACCTGCTTCCGCTCGCCGCCCAGCACGCCGCCGCGATCGACGCGCTGCCGGACATCGCGTGCGCGATCACCGCCGAAGAACTCGCCGAGGTCGAATGACATGGGACTCGCACCTGAGCTGCTGAAACGGCCGGCCACCCGCTATCGCGGCACCGACATCGACGGCGTGACCCTCGATCCCGAAGGACTATGGGTGCGCGAGCGCAACCTGAACGATCTGATCGGCGCGGTCTCGTTCGAGGACGCGCTCTGGCACCTGTGGTTCGAGCGGCTGCCCACGCCGTCCGAAAGCGCGGCGCTGCGCGCGCGGCTCGCGCAGTACGGCGCGCGCTTCGCGCGCGGCAACCTGTCGACGGCCGCCGCCGCGAGCGTCGCGCAAACGGGCGTGGAGATGGTGTTCGCCGCCGCGACCGGCTTGCTGCGCGACATCGAGCGGCCGCCGTTCGACGACGCCGTCGCGGCCGGCTGGGGCGCGGATTTCGACACGCTGCTCGGCTGCCTCGCGGGCGCGCCGTACCTGATGCGCGCGGCGCTCGGCCAATCAGGCGTCGACGATCCCGGCACGAGCCACGCGGCGCGCGTGCTGCGCGCGGCAGGCGCGAGCGGCGCCGGCTCGCCGCACGCCGAGCGCGTGATCGACGCGCTCCTCGTCGCGTGGCACGGCGGCTTCGGCTACGTGACGCCGACCGTGCTCGTGCCGCGCTGCGCGATCGGCACCGGCGTATCGCTGTCGCAAGCGATCGCGGCGGGCTTCATGTCGAGCGGCCCGAATCACGTCGGCGCCGCGCGCAACGCGATGCAGTGGCTGCTCGCCGTCGCGCGGCGGATCGACGAGGAACCGGCCGGGCTCGACGCCGCCGTGCGGCACGCGATCGATCGCGTGCTCGACGAATCCGGCGCGCTGCTCGCGGGCTTCGGCCATCCGCTCTTCGAAGCGGACCCGCGCCCGCCGCGCATTCGCGCGCTCTTCGCGGAGTGGGGCTTCGGCGGGCGCTACGTCGACATGTTCGACGTGGCGTGCGACCAGGCGCTGCGGCGCAAGAGCCTGAAGCCGAACATCGATTTCGCGACGGGCGCGGCGCTCCTCGACCTCGGCATCGCCGAGCCGCAATGGGGAATCGGCGTCGGCCTGAGCGCGCGGATCGCCGCAATGGCCGCGCACGCGGTCGAACGCCGCCGCCGGCCCGCGTTCGGCGCGAACAGCGCGACCGCCCGCCGGATGCTCGCGGCCGTCCCCGTGGGCTGGCTGTAGCGCCCTTTCTCAACCGCTGGCGATTCAAGGAGAGTCCGACATGCTGCTCAAGAATCTGCGCCCCGCCGACGATTACGATCGCTTCGCGACCGAGGCGCTCGCGCCGTGGGACGCGCTGTTCATCGCGCGCATCCGCGACCTCGCACGCGCGCTGCCGCCCGGCACGCTCGCCGACATCGGCACGGCCACGGCCGTCGTGCCGGTGCGGCTCGCGGCCGACCCGTCGATGGCGCACTGGCGCTTCGTCGGCGTCGATCTCGATCCCGCGATGCTCGACGAAGGCGTGCCGCGCATCGCGCGGCTCGGCCTCGCGGAGCGCGTCGAGCTGAAGATCGGCGACGCGCTCGCGCTGCCGTTCGACGACGCGTCGCTCGCGATGGCCGTCAGCCGCGCGACGCTGCATCACCTGCCGGACAAGGCGCTGAGCCTGACCGAGATGTTCCGCGCGCTGCGCCCGGGCGGCGTCGGCGTCGTGCACGACATGCGCCGCGACGCGCCGCCCGCGCTGCTCGAGCGCTTCACGCAGATGCGCGCGGCCGCGAACTATCCGCCGACGCATCTCGAGGAAAAGCTCACGCTCGCCGAGGCGCGCGCGCTCGTCGCGGCCGCCGGCCTCGCCGGCCACGCGAGCGTGACGAGCCCGCCGTTCGGCCTGGGCGCGCTCGGCTTCGAGATTCTGCTCACCAAACCGGGGCTGCCGTCATGAGCGAGATCCAGGATTCGATCACCTTCCAGAACGCGTCGGCGCTGAAGGCGCAGGCGCGGCTCGGCCGCGGCGTGCTGTGCGGCTTCAGGAGCGAACGCACGCTGCTGCCGCTCGTCATCACGCCGCACGACGGCGGCGCGCTCGCCGCCGAGCGCGCCGCGGCGCTCGCGTGGTTCGACGCGCATCGCGCGGACTTCGACGCACTGCTGCTCGAGCACGGCGGCCTCCTGCTGCGCGGCTTCGCGGTGCCGGACACGCACGCGTTCCGCGCGATGACCGATCTCTATGCGCCGCACGCGTTCGGCTACATCGCGGGCGCGTCGCCGCGCAAGGCGATCGACGGCAACGTCTACGAATCGACGCAGCTGCCCGCGCCGTTCAAGCTGAGCCTGCATCAGGAGAAGGCGTACATGTCGCGCTATCCGCGACTCATCTCGTTCTACTGCCGGCAGGCCGCGCCCGTCGGCGGGGAGACGCCGCTGTCGGACATGCGCGCCGTCACGCGCCGCCTGCCCGCGCGCACGCTCGAGCGGTTCCGCAGCAAGGGCGTGATGTACCGGCGCAATTTCTCGGCAAAGCCGATGCCCACGCACTTCAACCAGTTCTACCGGCGCTGGCAGGACGCGTTCATGACCGACGAGCGCGCCGAGGTCGAATCGCTGTGCCGCGCGACGCAGCTCGAATTCGAGTGGCTGCCGGACGGCAGCATCACGGTCACGCATGTCGGCCCGGCGACGGTCGCGCATCCGCGCACGGGCGAGGAGGTCTGGTTCAACCACGCGAGCACGCAGCACATCAACGCGCGCGTCGTGCATCCGACCATCCTGCGCGCGCTGCAATCGTTCTACAAGACACGCGCCGCGCTGCCGTACGACATCCGCTACGGCGACGGATCGCCGATGCCCGCCGAGGACCTCGATCCCGTCTACGACGCGATCGACGCCGAGGAAACCGCGTTTCGCTGGCACGAGCAGGACGTGCTGCTGCTTGACAACATCCTCGTCGCGCACGGGCGCAACCCGTTCAGCGGCCCGCGCGACATCCAGGTCGCGATGATGGATTGAATGCGATGAACCCTGTTCCGTTTCCGGCCGTCGAGGCCGCTCAAGCCGACGGCGCCGCCAACGCCGCCAACGCCGCCGCCGCCGCCGGCCCGCTCGAACGCGACGCGGCGCCGAGCCGAGCGGCCAGCGCGCTCGCCGCGCGCCGCATCGACGTGAAGGCGGGCGACTTCGCGTTCCACGCCACCGACATCGCCTTTCGCGCGGGCGCGCTGACGGCGATCGTCGGGCCGAATGGGTCCGGCAAGAGCACGCTGCTCGAGGCGCTGTTCGGCTTTCGCCGCGCGCGGCTCGAGGGCGCGACGATCCTCGGCGTGCCGGCCGCGCGATTCATGCGCGACACGCGCGAGCTGCGGCGCTTCGGCGCGCAATTGCAGCGCGTCGAATACGCTGAGCACGCGCGCGTCGACGAGATCCTCGCCGTGCATCGCGCGCTGTACCGCAAGCAGGACGCCGCGGTCGCGCGGGCGCTCGCGATCGACGAGCTGCGCGCGAAGCCGTACAGCGGGCTGTCGAAGGGCCAGAGGCAACGGCTCGATCTTTTCATCGCGTTCGCGCATCGCCCGGCGCTCGTCGCGCTCGACGAGCCGTTCACGGGCCTCGACCGCACGATGACGCGCAGCGTGCTCGACCTGCTGCGCGGCCCGCTCGCGGGCATCACGGTCGTGATGATCTGCCACGCGGGCGAGGAGCTCGCCATCGCCGACGACGTGCTGTGGGTGCGCGACGGCGCGCTGCGCTATCAGGGCGGCAAGGACGCGCTCAAGCGGCGTCTGGTCGGCGAATTTCGCGCGCTGATCCACGTCGACGACGACGCGCAGGCGGACCGCGTGCGCGCGGTGCTCGCGCGGGACGCGCACGTGCAGCGCATCGTCGCGCCGGCGCCGCGGCAGATCGGCGCGTTCGGCCGCGCGGGGCTCGATCGCACGCTGCGCGCGCTGATGGAGACGGCGGGCATCCGGCACTTCGAATTCGCGCCGACCGACGAGGGCGATCTGCTGCGCGCGTGCACCGAAGGAGCGACGGATGCTTAAGGTCTTTCTGATCCTCACGCGCAATGAATTGCTCGGGCAATTGCGCAGCAAGGCGCGGCTCTTCTGGACGTTCGTCTTTCCGATCCTGCTGATGAGCGTGATGCTCGTCGCGTTCGGCAAGAGCAGCTCGCTCGGCGTCGTCGAGCTCGCGTTCGACGGCGACGCCGCCGCGCCGCAGGCGCGCGCGTGCCGCGCCGCGATCGAGGCCGCGTTCGCGGGCAACGGCACGGTCGGCGCCCGCGTGGTCGCGCCGAACGCGGCGGGCGCGGCGAGCGGCGATCGCGTGCGCGTGATCTGGCCCGCGCGCGCGACCGATCCGGTGCGCGTCGCATACGACTTCAACGGCCCGCTCGCGGCGCGCGCCGCCGCGCGCACGATCGAGATCGCGCTCGTGCGCTGCGCGGCATCCGAGGCGGGCCTGCCCGCCGCGTACCGGGCCCGCTTCGAAAACGACGGCCATGCGCTCGCGCCGCTCGATTACGGCGAATTCTTCGCGACCGGCATCCTGATCATGGCGTTCATGTCGGTCGGCGTCGTGTCGACCGCCACGACGATCGCGACGCTGCGCGAGCGCAACACGTTCAAGATGTACGTGTGCTTTCCGGTGTCGCGCTTCGTGTTCCTCGCGTCGCTGATCGTGTCGCGCGTGCTTTTGATGCTCGCCGCGGCGGTGACGCTGATGCTCGCCGCGCGCTACCTGTTTCAGGTGCCGCTGCCGCTCTGGAGCGTGCGCGCGCTGCGCGCGATCCCGATCGTGCTGCTCGGCGCGGCGATGCTGCTGAGCCTCGGCACGCTGCTCGCGAGCCGCGCGCGGTCGGTCGCCGCGGCCGAGGCGTGGTGCAACCTGATCTATTTCCCGCTGCTGTTTTTCAGCGATCTGACGATCCCGCTGCGCGCCGCGCCGCACTGGCTGCGCGTCGTGCTGCTCGTTTTGCCGACCAACCAGTTCGCCGTCGCGCTGCGCGGCGTGTTCATCCGCGACATCGGCTATGCGCAGGCCGCGTGGCCGCTCGCCGTGGTCGCGGGCTGGACGCTCGCGTTCCTCGCCGGCGCCGCGCTGACGTTCCGCTGGCATCAAGACTGACACACATCGAAGGAGGCCATTGCGTCATGCCTGATCTGATCACCGCTTATCTGCGCAACGCCGTGCTGTTCGTGCCCGCGATCGGCTTCATGCTGGTCATGCGCGCGCTGCCGGGCGACGGCGACGCGCACTGGCGGCTCGCCGCGCTCGCGGGCGCGCTGCTCGCGCTGCCGCACACCGCGTGGCTGCTGCGCCGCCGCCCGCTGCACGGCACCGCGCTCGGCCTGAACGCGTATCTGATCGTCAGCGCGGCGCTGCCGTTCGTGTCGGCCGACGCGAGCCGCGCATGGGGCGAAACGCTCGGGTCGGCCGCGATGCTCGTCTGCGTGCTCGCGACGCACGCGATCGGCCTGGCCGTCGCACCCGAAGCGTTCTCCGGCGCGGCCGATCCGGCACTCGCGCAGGCGCTCTGCAAGAAGATGGTCGCATACGGCGGCGTCGCGCTCGCCGTCGCGTTCCCGCATCGTCACGACCCGCTCTTCGGCGGCGTGCTGCCCGTCATCGCGCTGATCCTGCTGCACAAGCGGCTGCGGCGCGGCGCGCTCGCGCCGCTCGCCTGAAATGCGGGGCCGCCCCGCTCCGCCCTTTTTTCGTGAGGTAGCCATGCAAGACGTCGATCCCGCTTACGCTTTCGTCCGCGCCCGAGAATCGAGCGCGCGCACCTATGCGGAAACCTTCGACACCGTTTTCGCGCACGGCGCGGGCACGGTGCTCACCGACACGGCCGGCCGCCGCTACCTCGATTTCCTGTCGTGCGCGGGCACGCTCGCGACCGGCCACAACCATCCGGCGATCGTCGAGCGCGTGCGCGAGTTCGTCGGCAGCGGCCAGGTGATGCAGATGCTCGACGTGACGACGCCCGTCAAGCACCGCTTCGTCGAGCGCCTGTTCGAGATCCTGCCGCCCGCGTTCGGGCGGCACGCGCGCGTGCAGTTCTGCGGCCCGTCCGGCGCGGATGCGATCGAAGCGGCGATCAAGCTCTTCAAGACGGCGACGGGCCGGCGCTCGGTGATCGCGTTTCACGGCGGCTATCACGGAATGACGGCGGGCGCGCTCGCGCTGACGGGCAACTTGCGCGCGAAGGACAAGGTCGCCTCGCTGATGCCCGATGTGCACGTGATGCCGTATCCGTACGCATATCGCTGTCCGTTCGGACTCGGCGCGCCGCAGACCGCGGCCGCATCGCTGCATTACGTCGAATCGATGCTGAGCGACCCGGAAAGCGGCATCGCGAAGCCCGCCTGCGTGATCGTCGAGGCGGTGCAAGGCGAAGGCGGCGTGATTCCCGCGCCGCCCGAATGGCTCGCCGGCCTGCGCGCGCTGACCGCACGGCTCGACATTGCGCTCGTGATCGACGAGGTGCAGACGGGCATCGGCCGCACGGGCGCGATGTTCGCATTCGAGCGAAGCGGCATCCGGCCCGACGCGATCGTGCTGTCGAAGGCGATCGGCGGCGGCTTCCCGCTCGCGCTCGTCGTCTACGACGCGCGCTACGACGTGTGGCAGGCGGGCGCGCACGCGGGCACGTTCCGCGGCAACCAGATCGCGATGGCGGCGGGCGTCGCGTGCCTCGACGTGATCGACTCGGAAGGGCTGATCGCCGGCGTGGCGGCAAAGGAGGCGCATGTCCGCGCGCGGCTCGAATGGCTCGCCGCGCGCCATCCGGAAATCGGCGACGTGCGTGGGCGCGGGCTCATGTGGGGCATCGAGCTCGTCGATCCCGACGCCGAACCGAACGCGATCGGCGCGCGGCCCGCCGCGCCCGCGCTCGCGCGCGCGCTCAAGCGGTACTGCTTCGCGCACGGGCTCATCGTCGAGACGGGCGGCCGCCACGGCGCCGTCGTGCGCCTGCTGCCGCCCCTCACCGTCAGCATCGCCGAGCTCGATCTCGCCTTCGACACGCTCGACGCCGGCTTCGCCGCGCTCGGCGAGCGCGCGCATGCCGAATTCGCGTGACGCGGATCGCCGGCGCACGTCACGACTTTCAAGGACACACGATCATGTCTTCCGGAACCGCCTCCACCGACACCGTGAACTACCGCAAGAAATACGCGACCGAAGCGCATGCGCTGAGCACGATCCGGCCGTGGCGCTGCGCGTGGGTGATCGCGCGGCAATGGGCCGGCATCGCGATCGCGTTCGCGTTGCCGATCGCGCTCGTCGCGCGCCTGACGGGCGGCACGAGCCTCGCGCACGCGTTCGCCGTGCTGCCTGCGCCGCAGCGGCTCGCCGTCGTCGCGAGCCTCGTCGCCGCCTACGTGTATCTCGCATGCAAGCAGCATGCGCTCGGCATCGTGATGCACGACGCGACGCACTTTCGCCTCTTCGAATCGCGCCGTGCGAACGAGCTCGTCAGCAACTGGCTGTGCGCGTTCCCGATCGGCATGGTGACGTCGTGCTACCGGCGCAGCCATCTGCCGCATCATCTGTTCACGAACAAGCCGAACGATCCGTACTGGGCGCGCCTCGTCGAGGACGAGCACTACGCGTTCCCCAAGTCGCGCGCCGCGTTCGGCCGAATCCTGCTCGGCGACGTGTTCGGCGCGAACCTGCGCGCATGGTGGCCGACGCTGCGCAGCTGGACGGGCTGGAGCAGCGTCCTCAGCAACCGCGAAAAGCTGCTCACGCCGTCCGAGCGCCGGCAATTCGCCGCGTTCT
Organism: Burkholderia sp. MSMB1498; assembly: GCF_001526245.1. Taxonomy (NCBI): domain Bacteria; kingdom Pseudomonadati; phylum Pseudomonadota; class Betaproteobacteria; order Burkholderiales; family Burkholderiaceae; genus Burkholderia; species Burkholderia sp. MSMB1498. The sequence continues at coordinate 8,183 of NZ_LOYJ01000072.1, read as the reverse complement.
GGATCGGCGCGATCGCGCTCGCCGCGCGCTTCGGCCTGCTGCCGTATTTCCTGCTGCTGTGGGTGCTGCCGATGTTCACGCTGTCGCTCGCGTTCATCCGCATCCGCGTGATCGCCGAGCACGATCTCGAGCAGGCCGGCCACGAGCTCGAACGCACGCGTCACGTCGACGGCAACTGGCTCGAGCTGCTCGCGATCGCGCCGCTCAATATCAACTTTCACGTCGCGCACCATCTGTTTCCGAGCGTGCCGCTCTACAACCTGCCGAAAATGCATGCGCTGCTGATGCAGGAGCCGGCGTTCCGCGAGAAAGCGCAGCTATGGCGCACCTATCTCGGCAGGAAGCACGGCATGGTCCGCTCGCTGCTCACCTGACGCGGACCGCGGCGAGTGAACGGACGCATCGATCGCGCGCGAACGCGGCGCCCGCGCGGCCGCGAACACGAGCGCGAACACGACCGCGGCCGCAACCGCAGCCGGTCCGCGTCATTGCGCCTGCGGTATCAATCGGTCGGAATTCGGTATTGGCCCGGATGCGCGCTCTCGGGGGAGACTGTCATTCTTTCAGAATCCGAAACGAACCGTGGTGACCAACACGCTACGCTTTGCACTCTTCATGTGCGGCTGCGCGGCTTTTCTGAGCCTGTATGCAACGCAAGGCATCCTGCCTCAGATCGCGGCCACGTTCGGCACGCACATCGAGCAAGCCGCGCTCGGCATTACGGTCACGACGGTCGCGATGGCGACGACGGCGCCTTTCGTCGGCATGCTGACGCACCGCTTCGATCGACACCGGATCATCGCGTTCGCCGCGCTGCTGCTCGCGCTGCCCACGCTCTGGACCGCGCATGCGGATTCGTTCGCCGAATTCCTCGCGGGGCGGATCGCAACGGGGATCGTCATTCCGGTGCTGTTCGCCGTCACGGTGTCGTACATCGGCGAAACCTGGCAGGGCGACACGGCAACCGAGATGACGAGCTTCTTCGTCGCGGGCACGACGCTCGGCGGCTTCGGCGGGCGCTTCATCGTCAACGGCGTGACGGCGGCGAGCGACTGGCCGCATGCGCTCGACGTGCTCGCCTACACGATGCTCGCCGCCGGCACGGCGATCCATCTGTGCCTGCCGCGCACGCGTGCGCGCACGGCGCCCGCGGCGGCCCCATCGGCGATGTCGCTACGCGCGCTCGGCCGCAACCGGCCGGTGCTCGCGTCGTATTTCATCGGCGCGTGCATCCTGTTTTCGCAGGTGACGACGTTCACGTACGTCGGGCTCCATCTCGCGAAGCCGCCGTATCGGTTCGGCACCGCGGCGATCGGCTCGATCTACGCGGTGTTCCTGCTCGCCGTCGTCGTCACGCCGATGGCCGCGCGGCTGTCGCGCAAGCGCCGGCCGGCGGATCTGCTGCTGCTCGCCGCCGGGCTCGGCGTCGCGGGCGCGCTGCTGACGCTTCATTCGGGCGTGCCCGTGATCCTGCTCGGGCTCGCGATAGGTTCGACGGGCGTGTTCGTGGGCCAGACGGCCGCGAGCGCGTTCGTCACACGTTCGACCTCCGAGGGCCGGACATTCGCAGTGGGGCTTTATCTGTCGTGCTATTACCTGGGCGGCAGCGTGGGAACGGTATTGCCGGTTCCTGCATGGCAGCGCTTCGGCTGGGCAGGCTGCGTCGCACTCGTCGTGTGCGCGCACCTGCTCGCCGCGGTCGCCGCGTGCACGTTCTGGAAACCGGGCGGTATCGACGCAACGCGCACTCGACAATCATCCATTACGACATCGCGCTAGGCTGGCCAGAGCCGCAGCGATGCGCATCAGAGAGAAATCGTGCATGAACTCGATCACCATCACGCCAACCAATCTTGTCGACATCGTTTGTCCCGTGCTGGAAGGGATGGCGCCCGGCGCGCTCCAGCGCGCGCTCGTCGACGCGTTCGACGCCGAGGCGGATTCGCTCGCACGCATCGAGCATGCGTTCAACGCACTCACGTCCGGCAAGCCGTCGAAGGAGGCGCTGCGCGTCTTTTTCGCGAGCTGGTCGAAGACCAACAACTCGGCGGCGAGCGTGTCGGGCCTCGCGAACCGCGTGACGCTCCTCGCGCGCTCCGATCCGGCGTCGCCCGCGTCGGCGAAGCTCTACGACGCATGCGGCAGCCTGCAGCGCATCACCGACGAGGATCTCGGCGCGCTCGGCGGCACGCTGCACGCCGACCTGTTCTACAACATGGCGACGACGATCTGCGGCGACGACGCCTGGCTGCTGAGGGCGAACTGCCTCGCGGCCGCGCAGGCGTTCAAGGACTGGACCGACCGGCAGCGGCTGCGCAACCGCGATCTGATGCAAGGCCTCCTCACGACGCTCGTGCACGAGGTGTACACGCACGGCGAAGTCGAGTTCATCCATCCGCTGTTCAAGACATGGTTCGAGCATCGGATGAACGTCCCTGCCGAGCGCGTGCGCTTCGTCCTCGCATGGGTGACGGTTCATACGGGCGGCACCGAGAGCGCGCACTTCGCGCATGCCGTCCAGGCGGTCAAGACGTTCTGCGACGCGATGGACGTGCGGATCGATCCCGCATCGTCGACGGAGCTGTTCCGCGAATATCTGCGCCGCAAGGCGGCCGTCATGCAGGAATGCGCGGCCGCGCTTTGAGCGCGCGAGCGGGCCGCCGCGCCGCTTGACGAAGATCGCGCGCCGCCTTCGGGCCGCGAGCGGTGCCCGGATCGATGGATCGCGATCGCGCGGCAAGCGCCCGCCGCGCCGCGTGTGCCGGCGAGCGTCAATGGAACTCGCGGCTCTCGGTCCGCAAGCCGGCGATGAGCGGCGTCAGATCCTCGAGATATTGCGCGACGAGATGCCGGACGTCGCTCTCGCACTGCCACACGCCCGACACCGCGAGCAGCCGCGAATCGAGCGTCTCGCGCCGCTGCCGCTCGAGCAGCTCCGGCCGCACGATCACGTTCACGCAGCCCGTCTCGTCCTCGAGCGTGACGAACAGCACGCCCTTCGCGGTGCCCGGCATCTGCCGCGCGGTCACGAGCCCGCATGCGCGCGCGAGCTGGCCGTTGCGGCGATCGCGCAGCGCCGCGGCGGACGACAGCCGCCGCGCGTCGAGCGCGGGCCGCAGCAGCGCGACCGGATGCCGGTTCAGCGTGAGGCCGATCGTGTGATAGTCGGCGAAAACGTCGTCGGCCTCGGACGGCGCGCCGAGCGCGGGCTTCTCGGCTTCGTCGATCGGCGCGGCGGCGAGCAGATCGCGCTCCGGCACCGCGGCGACCGCCTGCCACAGCGCATCGCGGCGATTGCCGGCCAGCGTCGCGAACGCGTTCGCGGCGGCGAGCGCCTCGAGATCGCGGCGCTCGAGGCGCGCGCGGCACGCGAGCTCGTCGACGCTCGTGAACGGCCCCGCCGCGCGCGCCGCCTCGATCCGCCGCGCGGCGTCCTCGCCCAGGCCGCGCACGAGCGACAAACCGAGCCGCACCGCCGGCTGCCCGCCGGGCGGCGCCGCGCCGGGCCGCGCTTCGAGCGACGCTTCCCAGCCGCTCGCCGACGCGTCGATCGGCAGCACCGTCACGCCGTGGCGCTTCGCGTCCTGCACGAGCTGCGCGGGCGGATAAAAACCCATCGGCTGGCTGTTCAGGAGCGCCGCGAGAAAGATCGCCGGCTCGTGGCACTTGAGCCAGCTGCTCGCATAGACGAGATGCGCGAAGCTCGCCGCATGGCTCTCCGGAAAGCCGTATTCGCCGAAGCCCTTGATCTGCTCGAAGATCTGCTCGGCGAACTCGGGCGGATAATCGCGCTCGCGCATGCCGTCGACGATCTTGCGCCGATACTGCTCGATGTTGCCCTTGCGCTTCCACGCGGCCATCGCGCGGCGCAGCTCGTCGGCCTCGCCGGGCGTGAAGCCCGCGGCGATGATCGCGATCTGCATCACCTGCTCCTGGAAGATCGGCACGCCGCGCGTGCGCTCGAGCGCCTGCTTCAGATCGTCCTTCGGATACGTGACGGGCTCGAGCCCCTGCCGCCGCTTCAGGTACGGATGCACCGCGCCGCCCTGGATCGGCCCCGGCCGCACGATCGCGACCTCGATCACGAGATCGTAATAGTCGCGCGGCCGCAGGCGCGGCAGCATCGACATCTGCGCGCGCGATTCGATCTGGAACACGCCGACCGTGTCCGCGCGGCAGATCATGTCGTACGTCGCCGCGTCGCCCTGCTCGATGTGCGCCATGCCGAACGGCTTGCCGTCCCGCCCGCCGCGCCACGCGGTGACCATGTCGAACGCGCGATGCAGCGCGGACAGCATGCCGAGCGCGAGCACGTCGACCTTCATCAGCCCGAGCGCCTCCAGATCGTCCTTGTCCCACTGGATCACGCGCCGCCCCTCCATCGCCGCGTTCTCGACCGGCACGAGCCGCGTGAGCTTGCCGCGGCTGATCACGAAGCCGCCCGAATGCTGCGACAAATGGCGCGGAAAGCGCAGCAGCCGCGCGGCGAGCTTGGCCCACTCGCGAATGAGCGGCGTGTCCGGATCGAGCCCCACCGATTCGAAGCGCGCGAGCAGATCGCGGCTGCCGTCGAACCAGCGATGCTCCTTCGCGACCCGCTCGACGAGCATCGGATCGACGCCGAGCGCCTTGCCGGTCTCGCGCAGCGCGCCGCGCGGGCGATAGGTCGACACGGCCGCGGCGAGCGCCGCGCGATCATGGCCGTATTTCTCGTAGAGATACTGGATGACTTCCTCGCGGCGCTGATGCTCGAAGTCGACGTCGATGTCGGGCGGCTCGCCGCGCTCGCGGCTGATGAAGCGCTCGAACAGCAGCGTGCTGCGCTCGGGGTCCACCTCGGTCACATGCAGGCAGTAGCAGACGACCGAGTTCGCCGCCGAGCCGCGCCCCTGACACAGAATGTTCTTGCTGCGCGCGTATTGGACGATGTCGTGAACCGTCAGGAAATACGGCTCGTATTCGAGCTCGGCGATCAGCGCGAGTTCGTACTCGATTCTTTTCCGCACCGTTTCCGGCACGCCGCCGGGATAGCGCGCGCGCGCGCCCGCCCAGGTTTCCTGCGCCAGATAGCTCGCCGGCGTGTAGCCTGCCGGCACGATTTCGTGCGGATATTCGTAGCGCAGCTCGTCGAGCTCGAAACGACACGCATCGAGAATCCGGCACGTCTGCGCGAGCGCGTCGGCCGGAAACAGCTTCCCGATCCGATGGCGCGTGCGCAAATGCTGCTCCCCGTTCGGCGCGAGCGCGTAGCCGCATTCGGCGATCGGCATGCCGAGCCGAATCGCCGTCATCGCGTCTTGCAGCGGCTTGCACGAGCGCCTGTGCATCGTCACGTCGCCGAGCGCGACGACGCACATTCCGCGCCGCTCGCCCGCCGCCCGGACTGCCTCGCCATGCGCGCCGTCGAGCGCGCGCTGCAGCTGCACGAGCCCGAGCCGCGCGCGCGCGCCGAACAGCGCGTCGAACCACGCGAGCTGCGCGTCGAGCATGTCGGCGCGCGCCGGATACGTCGGCACGAGGATCGCGAAGCAATCGGGCACGCCGCGCAGATGCGCGAGCGCCGGCGGCGGCGCGGCCAGCATCCGCGGCGTGAGCCGGTAGGTGCCCTTCGGCGCGTCCATCCGCCGCCACGAAATCAGCTCGGACAGGTTGCCGTAGCCTTCGCGGTTCCGCGCGAGCAGCACGAGGCCGAACGCGCCGGGGCCCGGATCGTGGCCCGGCGCGGCGTCGTCCGGCGTCACGTCGAAGTACGCGCCGACGACGAGCGGCAGCCCCTTCGCCTTCGCCGCGACGTGCATGCGCGGCACGCCGGCGAGCGAGCATTCGTCGGTGATCGCGATGCCGCGATAGCCGTGCGCCGCCGCGCGCTCGACGAGTTCGTCCGCCGACGACGTGCCGTGCAGGAACGAGAAGTTCGACCGGCAGAACAGCTCCGCGTAGTCGGGCAGGATCTTGGATGCCGCATCCATGCCGCTCACCCGAAGAGGCCGTGCAGGAACCAGCACTGCCTCGCCGCGCCGCTGCCGCGCTCCTGGTAGACCCAGTAGCACGCGCCATCGTCGTCCTGCGCGATGCGATAGTCGCGCTCGACGAGCGGGCCGTCGAGCCAGCCGGCCTCGATCCGCTCGATCGACGACACGAACCTGAGCGGCGTGCGATAGAACGGCCGGTTCTCGCGCATCGCGAGCGGCAGCGGCTGGTCGAGCAGCCATGCGGGACGCGGAGCCGCGACGCCCGGCACGGCCGGCCTGCCCGCCGGCGCGCCGAGCGGCAGCCAGCGGTTCGCCGCCTCGGGGCGATGATCGGCGACGGGCGCCGCGCGCAGCACGTTGTCCGCGCCGAGCCGCGCGCTCAGGAGCTCGACGAGCCGCGCGCGCGCCTCGCGGGTGCCGCCCGGCTCCGGAAACAGATCGTCGGCGGGCGGCGCGACCGATTCGACGCGCGTCGCCGCCAGGCGCACCGCGATCACCGCGGCGGGCAGCGCGACGCGCGCGAGCCGCTCGCCGAGGAGTCGCATGAAGTGCGTCTCGTCGCGCGCGGGCTCGGCGAACGCGAGTTCGAGCGACGTCGGCGGCACCGCCTGGCGGCCGCGCTCGTGCTCGAGCGCGAACGTCATCGCCGACAGCGACAACTGCCGCGCGGCGAGCCAGCCGCACAGCTGCACGACGAGCCGGCGCGCGACGAACAGCACGGCTTGCGCATATTCGACGCGCTCCGGCAATTCGAGCCGAGCGTCGAACACGGGCGGCACCGCCATCCAGGCGAGCGGCTCCGCGACGTCGCCGTACGCACGATCGAGCGCGGCGACGAGCGCGGGACCGCAGCGGCGCGTGAGCCCCGCGCGCGGCAAGCGGCGCAGGTCGGCGAGCGTGCGGCAGCCGAGGCCGTCGAACCAGCCGGCATACGGACGCGCGGCGGGCAGCAGCTCGCACGGCAGCGCGTCGAGCGCGCGCGCGAGCGATGCCGCCCGCACGATCCGCCGCCGCGTGCGCGGCCGGCCCGGCGCGCGCGCGAGCAGCCATGCGCCGCGTCCCGTCGGCGCGGCGGCAAGACGCGCCGCGTAGCCGAGCGTGGCGAGCGTCGCGCGCACTTGCCGGCACAGCGACGGCAGGCCGCCGAACAGCCGCAGGCTTGCGCCGACGTCGACGACGAGCGTCGCTTCGTCGTCGAGCGCGACGCATGGCGAGAAGCGCAACAGCGCGAGCGCGACCGCGCGCAGCGCGTCGGCCTCGCGCGCCGGATCGCGCTCCACGAGCCGCGTGCCGGGTGCGAGCGTCAGCACGCCGCCGCGCTTCATGCCGGCGCGCACGCCGCGCGAACGCGCGGCCGCATCGGCGATCAGCACGACGCCCTGCTCGAGCACCGCGCAGCCGTCGCCGCCGTCAGGCGACGACGGCGCGCACACGTCGAGCGGCAGGCGCGGCAGATGAATGCCGAGCAAGACGCGCATAGCGGCCCTCCACGATGGGCGACGGCAATTCGAGCGAAAGCGGCTCGCCGTGCGCCGGCCCACGACGCTTGACGATCTCGACCGACACGCCGCCCGGCGACGGATGCAGCGCGACGCGCAGCATCGCGGGCGACGGCTGCCGCGCGGCGGCCAAGGGCCGAAACATCACGAACAGCGTATCGCCCGCACGGGCGGCGGCGAGATGCAGGCGGCGCAGCGCATCGGCGCGCGTGTTCTGCTGCCACAGCAGGAGCGCGCCGCAGCAGCCGGTCTTGAGCGCCTGCTCGGCCGCCCACAGCGCGTTCGCGCCGCTGTCCGCGCGCAACCACAGCAGCGCGTCGAGCGGCACGCCGAGACTGGCGAGCGCGCACGCGTGCGGCGGCTGCGGCGGCGCGACGAACGCAAGCGGCCGCCGCGCGCTGCCGGTCGCCGCGAGCGCGGGCGCAAGCACGCGCATCTCGCCGCAACCCGCGTGGGGCACGAGCAGTTCGACGAGCCCGCCGAGCGGCCAGCCGCCCCCCGGCAGCTCGGCCGACAACGCCGCATGGCCGGTATCGACCGTACGCGGGCCGCCGCGCGCGAGTTGGGAGCCTCGCCAAAGCGACGGATGCAGCGATTCGAGGGAAAGGGAGGAAGCGGACATCGCATTGCCGATTAGTCGGGTAGCGACGACGCATTGCTGCGCCGCCGCCCCCTAAGAACCGTACGTGCGAGTTTCCCCGCATACGGCTCA